>DATFRM010000166.1:0-4529 GCA_035263265.1 Actinomycetes bacterium | reverse complement strand
TAGAACACCATCGAGCAGATCGTGGTGATCACGGCGATCTGGGCCAGCATGAGCAGCAGATACGCCCGGCCGGTGCCCGACGCCCGGTCGAGCACGGCCGTGGCGAGCGACCGCCGAGCCGGGTCGGCGATCTGACGCAGCCCGGCGGAGATGAACCTCGGCCCGTAGCCGACCAGGAAGAGCATGAGTACACCGGTCACGATGTAGGTCGAAGCAGTGCCCGCGGCGTGCGCGACCTCGGCCTGGGTGCCGAACCGCTCGTCCAGCTGGTTGACGAACGCCTGAGCGCGCTCGACCAGACGGAAATCGGCCGCCGCCTCGTACCGGGCCTCCAGGTCCATCGCCGCCTGCGGAAGCGCAGTACGCAGCTTGTCCACCTCGGCGGCCAGCGTTGCGCTGACCCCGACCCAGGCACCACCGATCAGGACGACAAACCCGATCACCGAGATCAGAATCGACACCAGATGCGGCAGCCACCGATCGAGCAACGCGATCACCCAGGTCAGCAGCCAGGCCACGATCGACGCGGCAAGCACCCAGGCGAGCGGGCGCTTGGCCGCCTGGAACAGGGCGATCACTACTCCGGCGGTGACGATCGCGCTAATGACGAGCAGCGTTGATCCCGCGGTGAGTCGCACCCGCAACGCATCGCCGCCCGGCTGCTCCGGACTGCCATCACTGGTCACTGGGGTTACGGTAGTCCGGTGATCCCGACCGACCCACCCGGCGCGGGAGAAGAGTTCGTGGCCGAGCGTTCCGGCGTGACCGCGCCCGGCCGGCCGGCGGCCTCGGACGGATCGGCCAAGCCGGGCGGACCAGCAGCGCCGGAGAGATCGGCCCTTCCCGACGGATCGGCGGAATCGGACGGATCGGACCCTCCCGACGGATCGGCGGAGTCGGACGGCTCGGCCGGCTCGAGCGGATCGGCTCCTACGCAGGTTGTCGGTCCAGACCCGGTCCATCCGGAACCGTTGCGGTCAGCGGACATGGGTCCGGGCTGGTCGGATCCCGAGCTGCGGCCGGCGCCGGCACAGCCGCTCGTGCTGCATCCGCTCTCGTTCGTCTACATCGTCGGTGGCCTGCTGCTGGCCGCGGCCATCATCGGCCTGATCGAGTCCGCCACCGCCATGCTCTGGACCATCGCGATGGGCGTGGTATTCGCGCTCGCGATGGATCCCGTCGTCAGCGCCGTTCGCCGGCGCTGGCATTGGTCCCGGCCGGCCGCGGTCTTCCTGGTGGCCGGCTCGGTGATCGCGTTCCTGGTCGCGGTCATGGTGCTGATGGGCCCGCAGGCGGTTCGTCAGGCTGAGGACCTCGGCGCCGATCTGCCGACGACGGTCCAGGAGTTCTACGACCTCCCGGTAGTGGGTGACTGGCTCGCCGAAAGAGATATGTCCGGCCGGGTCGAGGAGGCCATCAAGGAGCTGCCCGCGAAGGTCAGTGACCAGAGTGTGAGCACGTTGGTGCAGAACGTGATCGGGGGTGCCCTCACCGCACTCATCCTGTTCGGGGTCACGGTGGCAGTGCTGCTCGACGGCCCGCAGCTGATCGAGACGGTGCGGCGACGGTTGCCGAACCGATGGGTGCACCGGGCCGATGAGGTCGCTCGGGTGTTCTACGTAGCGATCGGGCACTACTTCGGCGGCTCCCTCTTGGTGGCCGTGCTCATGGGCATCGTGGTACTCATGCTGTGTCTGATCTTTGGGGTCCCGCTGGCACCGCTGGCCGCCATCTGGGCGATGATCACCGATCTCATCCCGCAGATTGGCGGGTTCCTTGGTGGCGCGTTCCTTGGGCTGCTCGCGCTCACTCAGGGTCCGGTCACGTTCGTCGTGGTGGTCACGCTGTTCGTGCTCTACATGAACTTGGAGAACCACGTCATCTCGCCGGCCATCGTCGGCGAGGCCGTCGACGTGACCCCACCCACGACGATGCTGGCGGCATTCATCGGGGGCGCGGCCGGCGGCGTTCCCGGCGCGCTGATTGCGACACCACTGGTCGGCGCCGTGAAGCAGCTGTACATGCAACTGCGCTGGGGAAGGCAGCCGTTTGCGAAGGAACGACCCGGGCTGGCTCCCCGACTGCGCGCGCTGCTGCGCCGGTCCCGCAAGTGATCGCCCTATCGTGGTGATATGCCGAAGTCGCAGATCCTGGAGATCGACGGGCGCTCGGTGACGATCACCAACCCGGACAAGATGGTGTTTCCGGCGGGCGGGCACACGAAGCTTGACCTGGTCCAGTACTACCTCGCGGTGGCCGAGGGCGCGGTGCGTGGCGTCGCCGGCCGGCCGGTGATCCTCAAGCGGTTCGTGAAGGGCATCGACCAAGAAGCGTTCTGGCAGAAGCGGGCGCCGGCCAACCGACCGGACTGGATCGAGGTAGCCCAGCTCAGCTATCGATCCGGACTCACCGCCGACGAGGTGGTGGTCCGTGACGCTGCCACCCTGGCCTGGGTGGTGAACCTCGGCTGTATCGATCTCAACCCGCATCCGGTCCGGGCGGAGGATCTGGACCGTCCGGACGAATTGCGCATCGACCTGGATCCGGTCCCCGGAGTGGCGTGGCAGCAAATCATCAACGTCGCGCTGGTCGCCAGGGATGTGCTGACCGACTACGGATTGACCGGCTGGCCGAAGACGTCGGGATCGCGCGGCTTTCACATCTACGCGCGGATCGAACCGCGCTGGCTCTACCGGGACGTGCGGCTGGCCGCGGAGACGGTGGCGCGCGAGGTCGAGAACCGCGCACCCGAGTTGGCGACCAGCAAGTGGTGGAAGGAGGAGCGGCAGGGCGTCTTCGTCGACTTCAACCAGAACGCGAAGGACCGCACCGTGGCTTCGGCGTACTCGGTTCGGCCGACTGAGGACGCGCGGGTGTCCACACCGCTCACCTGGACCGAGGTGCCGAACGCCCGGCCGCAGGAGTACACGCTGCCGGTCATGCTGGAACGCTTCGCCGAGGTCGGCGACCCGTGGGCCGGCATGGACGACTCGGCAGGCGGGCTGGAGCAGCTGCTCGACTTGGCCAAGCGGCTCGGCCCGGCGGAGAAGCCGCCGAAGGGGGTCGGGCGCCGTCAGCAGACGATGCCGCTCATCGAGATCGCGCGGGCCAAGACGAAGGACGAGGCGCTGGCCGGGCTGGAGCAGTGGAAGGCGCGGCATCCGGACGTGCTGAGCTACCTGGAAGCCGCCGACACGCTCGTGGACGGGATGCGCGGGCGGAGTTCGGTCTGGTACCGCATCCGGATCAACCTGCAGCACGTCCCGGAGGCCGAGCGGCCGGACCAAGAACCGCTCGAGGTCGACTACGACCCGTGGGCTGGCATGACCTGGCCCGGCCAGGAGCGCTGACTGCGCTCAGCGCAAGTAGTCGGCGAGGCGATCCAAGAAGGTCGACTGAGCGGCCACGATCTTGTCGCTGGCGGTGTCCAGGTTCAGCCAGGCGACTCGATCGAGCTCGGGAAACTCGCGGATCTGTCCGGATCCCTTCGGCCACTCCATCTGGAACGTGCCCACCACGACGGTGTCCGGGTCCAGGTCGCCCGCAATGGCCCACGCGGTGACAATCTTGCCGCCGGACTGGCGGATCTCACCGAGCTCGATCAGCTCTCCCGCCGGGACGGGGACGCCGAGTTCCTCCATGAACTCCCGGCGCGCCGCCGCTTCCGGCTTCTCGTCCGGCTCGTACTCGCCCTTGGGGATCGTCCAGGCGCGGGCATCCCGGCGCGCCCACAACGGGCCGCCCATGTGTCCGAGCAGCACCTCGGTGTCGTCTCCGACCCGGCGGAACATCAGAATCCCCGCGCTGCGCTTGGCTGCCACACCGCGAGTCTGCCGCAGCACGCGGCCGGGCCGGAGTGTCTAGTATCGGATAGACATAGCTGTCTAGTCCGTACTGGACTTACTAGGTGCGACCGGCGAAGTACCGCAAGATCGCGAAGGCGTTACGCTCGCTCGGCTGCACGTCGCGGCCTGGAAAGGGCGATCACGAGGTATGGACCTGCCCGTGCGGTCGGCATCGGACAGTGCTTGTGTGCGCGATACCGAAATCACAGCCGGCGTGCTGCGAAGCGCGGCCAGAGACCTAGCCTGCATCGTGGAGAAAACGTGGTGGAGCTGGTGAGCGACACCTACGCGGTAAATGCGGAACGGGAAGGCAGGTGGTGGGTGATTACGGTCCCGGCCCTCAACAAGGCGACTCAAGCCCCGCGCTTTAGTGACGTTGAGGGCCGCGCCAAGGAGCTGATCGCTACCTGGCTTGACTGTGAGGTCGACCAGGTGCATGTAGACGTCATGCTCGAGCTTCCGGAAACCGTTCGAGAACACCAGCAGGCAGCCGAAGAGGCTCGCCGCGAGGAAGCTGAGGCGCGAGCCCGCGCGGCTCGTGAATCGCGCGCGGCTGTTCGCGAGCTCGCCGATGCCGGCATGACCGTGCGGGACATCGGCGCCGTACTCGGCATCTCCTACCAGCGTGCCCAGCAACTCCTGCGCTCAGCTTGATCCCGGCCGGCACCCGCGATCCGTCACGTG
>DATFRM010000165.1:0-3848 GCA_035263265.1 Actinomycetes bacterium | reverse complement strand
GCCCGGATCCGGATACCCGGCGCGCAGTTCCGGACCGACATCGCGGGATGATGGCCTGGTGATCGAGCGCTACACGCTGCCGGAGATGGGCCGGGTCTGGAGCGAGGCTCACAAGTACGAGATTTGGTGCCGGATCGAGCGGCTTGTGCTCGAGGCGCAAGCGGAAGCCGGCGGGGTGCCGCCCGAGGCGGTGGAACCGGTGCGCCGCGCCAGGCCACCCACCCCGGAACGGGTAGCCGAACTCGAGGCGGTCAGCCAGCACGACGTGATCGCGTTCCTGACCGCGTGGGCGGACAACACAGTGCCGCGCGAGGCGGCCCGGTACGTCCACTTCGGAATGACCTCGTCGGATTTGCTCGACACCGCGCTGGCGGTCCAACTCACCGAGGCCACCGAGCTGCTGCTCGTCAAGGCCGACCGATTCGTCGCCACGCTGCGCGATCACGCACTTCAGCACCGCTCCACGCTGCGGGTCGGGCGCACCCACGGCGTCCACGCCGAGCCGGACGTGTGGGGGCATCGGGTCGCCGACTTCGCGTTCGCGATGGCGCGGTCCAGGGATCGGCTGCGGCGGGCCAAGTCCGCGGTCGCGGTCTGCGCGATCTCCGGTGCGGTCGGCACCTACGCCAACATCGACCCGGCTGTCCAGGGCCGGGTCGCGGCCGCGCTCGGCCTGCGCGAAGCGGACGTCTCGACCCAGGTGGTGATGCGTGACGGCATCGGTGAATGGGTATCGACGCTGGCCATCATGGCCACCGTGATCGAGGCGATCGCACTGGAGGTGCGGCACGGGCAGCGCACCGAGGTGCGCGAGCTGTCGGAACCCTTCGGCTCCGGCCAGAAGGGCTCGTCCGCGATGCCGCACAAGAAGAACCCGATCCTGTCCGAGCGCATCTGCGGGCTGGCCAGGATCGTGCGCGCTCAGGTCATTCCGGTGCTCGAGGGCATCCCGTTGTGGCATGAACGTGACATCTCGCACTCGTCGGTGGAGCGTGTCGCGTTGCCGGACGCCGCGATCGCCACGGACTACTTGCTGCACTTGGGCGACCGCCTGATCAGCGGGCTCCAGGTCGACGTGGCGCGGATGCGGTCGAACCTGGACTTGACGAACGGATTGATCTATACCAGTGCGGTGCTGCTCGACCTGGTCGAGCAGCAGGGGCTGTCCAGGGAGGATGCCTACGCCATCACCCAGGCGGCGGCGATGGAGACGTGGCAGAGTGGCCGGGCGTTCCGGGACACCCTGGTCGACCGCGCCAAGTCGGCCGGGCTCAGTATTGACCCGACCCGGTTGGATGAGATCTGCCGGCCCGAGCGGTACGTGGAACGGCTGGACGCGATGTTCGCCCGATTGGAGACGCTGGCATGATGCCAAGACTGGCCACCTGGGTGTTCCGCCTGATTGTGCTCTGGGGCGCCCAGCGGCTCATCCGGTGGTTCTCGGAGACCTACGGTGAGGACCGCGCCCGCGCCCGGAATGCCGCGGCCGCCGACGCGGACGAGTCGCGCGAATGACCGCAGCCATGCCGCTGGACGGCCTCACTCCAGTCCATACCGGGAAGGTCCGCGACCTGTACGCGATCGGCGACGACGAGGTCCTCATCGTTGCCAGCGATCGGATCTCCGCGTTCGATCGGGTGTTAGAGACGCCGATCCCGGACAAGGGCACAGTCCTGACCCAGCTGTCGCTGTGGTGGTACCAGCAGCTGGCTTCCATCGTTCCGAACCATCTGGTGACCGCCGAGGTCGACGACTACCCGCCGGAGCTGCGCAACCTGGGCTCCGCGCTGCTCGGGCGGTCCATGCTGTGCCAGCGGGTGGAGATGATCCCGATCGAGGCGGTGGCCCGTGGCTACCTGAGCGGTTCCGCCTGGACCGAGTACCAGCGCGGCGGCGCGGTCTGCGGCATAGAGCTACCGGCCGGGCTGGTCGAGGGCGCCCAGCTTCCCGAGCCGATCTTCACGCCGGCGACCAAGGCGGCGGCCGGCAAGCACGACCGGAACATCGACTATCCCGAGCTGGTCGAGCGGATCGGCGCGGAGACCGCACAGGAGCTGCGCGATCTGACCCTCGCGGTCTACCAGCACGCGCAAGAGATCACGGCCAAGCATCAGATCCTGCTCGCCGACACCAAGCTCGAGTTCGGGTTGCTCGACAACGGCACGCTGATGCTCGCCGACGAGGTGCTCACGCCGGACTCGTCGCGGTTCTGGCCGGCGGAGGAATGGGAGCCGGGCGGACCGCAGCAGTCCTATGACAAGCAATACGTCCGGGACTGGCTCAGTTCAGCCGAGTCCGGTTGGGATCCGGGATCCGCGGACCCACCTCCGCTGCTTCCGCCCGATGTCGTCGGTCAGACCCGGGCCAGGTACATCGAAGCGTTCGAAAGAATCACCGGCCGCCCGCTGTAGGCTCGCTGCCCGTGACCTGGCTTGTTACCGGTGGCGCCGGCTATATCGGGGGGCACGTGGTCGCCGCCATGGGCGCCGCCGGATTGCGGGTTGCGGTGCTCGACGACATGACCACCGGCTCGGTGGGCCGGGTGCCGCCCGAGGTGCCGCTGGTGCGCGCGTCGGTGCTGGATTACGACGCAGTCTTGTCGGCGCTCCGCGTGCACGCGATCACCGGAGTGCTCCACCTGGCCGCACACAAGGCGGTCGGCGAGTCGGTCGAACGGCCGCTGTACTACTACCGGGAAAACGTCGGCGGCTTCGAGACTGTGCTGCGCGCGATGCGTGCGGCCGAGGTGACCCGGATGCTGCTGTCGTCGAGTGCGGCCGTGTACGGCAACCCGGACTCTGTCCCGGTCAGCGAGGACGTGCCGATGCGGCCGCTGAGCCCGTACGGGCAGACCAAGACGATCTGCGAGTGGCTGGCGGCCGCCGCGCACCAGGCACACGGGATCAGCTACGTGACCTTGCGGTACTTCAACGTGGTCGGCGCCGCTAGCCGGGAGCTGGCCGACACCGGGGTGTTCAACCTGGTCCCGCTGGCGCTGCAGGAGATCTCCGCCGGCCGGCCGCCGCAGGTGTTCGGCGACGACTACCCGACCCGGGACGGCAGCTGCATCCGTGACTACATCGATGTGCGCGATCTCGCCGATGCTCATGTCGCTGCCGCCCGGCTGCTGGAACGCGAGTGCGCGGAGGTTTACAACGTCGGCCGAGGCGAGGGCTTCACGGTCAAGGAGGTCTTGGCCGCGATCGACCGTGCGATCGGCAGCGAGCACCCGTACCGGGTTGTCGAGCGCCGGGCCGGCGATCCGGCCAGCTGCTACGCGGCGGTCGACAAGATCCAGAAGGAGCTGGGCTGGACGGCTCGGTTCGACCTGGACGACATGGTTGCCAGCGCCTGGACCGCCTGGCCGAAGGACGGCTAGCGGATACGCTGGCACCGGCCGTCCCACCTCGAGCAGCGCCAGGAGCTTCGCGTGCCGCGCCTCGTCGTCGATGTCATGCTCAAGCCGGAGATCCTCGACCCGCAGGGGCAGGCGGTCCAGCGAGCGCTCGAGCGACTCGGGTTCGACCGGGTGGCGTCGGTGCGGCAAGGCAAGCGGTTCGAGATCGAGCTTGCTGAGCCCGGTTCGGTCGATGGCGCCGCCGAGCTTGGCCGGGACATGGCCGCGAAGCTGCTGGCCAACACCGTCATCGAGGACTTCACCGTACGAGTCGAGGACGACGCGGGGTGACCCGGATTGGGGTGGTCACGTTCCCCGGCTCGCTGGACGACCGGGATGCGGCTCGAGCGGTCCGGCTGGCCGGCGGCGAGCCGGTGCGACTCTGGCACCGCGACACCGACCTGGCCGGGGTCGAGGCGATCATCCTGCCCGGCGGGTTCTCTTACGGTGA
>DATFRM010000164.1:0-3931 GCA_035263265.1 Actinomycetes bacterium | reverse complement strand
AGGTAGCGCGGCAGGTCGGCAAGGCGTTGGTAGCCGGTGGCGGTGACGAAGCCCGGGTACACCAGCCCGGCCAGCTGCCCGCGCACGTCCTCGACCGAGGTCTGTACCGCGGCCGCGGTGAGCTCGGCCAGGCGTTGCTCGATCTCGTGCCAGCCGACCAGGATCCGCTCCACCCGGCCGACGACCGCCAGCAGCGTGGGATTGAGCTCGGATTTGACCTGCGCGCGCAGCCGCTCGAAGCCGGCCCGGTCGGTGGCCGGCCCGCCGGCATCGGCAACGATGAGATCGGCCGCGGCACCCGCGCAGTCGTCAAGCAGCGCCCCGATCGAGCCGTGCGGGTTGCGGGCGAGCAGCAGTTTCGCGCGGTTGGACAGTCGCCCGGACAGGTAGGTGATCGGCGCCGGCAGCCCGAGCAGAAGCAGCCGGCGGGTGCCCGCCCAGCTCGCCGCGACCTGCTCCTCCGGAGTAGGCAGCAGCCGGACCGCCACGCTGTCCCCGTCGTCGACCAGCGCCGGGTAGGCGGTGACCGTGTAGCCGTCCCTGGGCAGCTCGACCAGCGGCGGCAGCGCGTCGAAGTCCCAGCTCCGCAGGCCGGCGCGCTCGATCCCACCGGCCGCGGTCGCGACCGCGGCACGGGCCTGCTCGCGCAGCTTGCGGTTCAGCTCGGCCAGGTTCTTGCCCTCGGCGAGCGTCGCCCCGGCCTCGTCCACCACCCGGAACGTCACGGTCAGATGCGCGGGCACCCGATCGAGGTCGAACGCGCCGGGCGGTACCGGCAGGCCGGCCCGGCGTTGTAGCTGATACGCCAGCACGTCGAGTAGCCGCCCGTCCTCGGGACGCAGCAGCGGCAGCACGGCTCGGGCGGTGTCAGGCGCCGGCACAAAGTGCCGACGCAACGGCTTCGGGAGCGAACGGATAAGCGCGGTCACCAGCTCTTCGCGCAACCCCGGGACCTGCCACTCGAATGCGTCCGCACTTTCGGCTGCAAGCTGCCCGAGCGCGTCCAGCGGCACATGCACGGTGACCCCGTCCGCATCGGTGCCGGGCTCGAACTGGTAGGTCAGCCGCAGCGGGAGCGGGCCTAGCGGCCAGATGTCCGGGTAGTCGGCGCGGCTGACCACCGCCTCGGTGCTGACCAGCATCTCCGGATCGAAGTCCAGCAGGTCGGACCGGTCCCGCCTGGCCCGTTTCCACCAGCTGTCGAAGTGCCGGCCGGAGACCACCTCGGCCGGGATGCGCTGGTCGTAGAACGCGAACAGCTCCTCGTCGCCGACCAGTAGGTCACGCCGGCGGGCCCGGTGCTCGAGGTCCTCGACCTCCGCGATCAGTTCCAGGTTCCGCTGGAAAAACGCGTGATGGGTCTGCCAGTCACCCTCGACCAGCGCGTGCCTGATGAACAACTCCCGAGACAGCGCCGGGTCGATCCGGCCGTAGCCGACCCGGCGCGAGGCGACGATCGGGATGCCGTAGAGCGTGACCCGCTCGTACGCCATGACCGCGCCGCGCTTGCCGTCCCAGTGCGGCTCGCTGTAGCTGGGCTTGACGAGGTGTCCGGCCAGGGGTTCGACCCAGGCCGGGTCGATCCGGGCCGCCACCCGCCCCCACAGCCGGGTGGTCTCGACCAGCTCGGCCGCCATCACCCACTGCGGAGCCTTCCGGAACAACACCGAGCCCGGATTGATCGCGAACCGGGCACCGCGCGCTCCGAGGTAGTCTCGCTTCTCGCCGTCGTACAGCCCGATGTGCGAGAGGAGCCCGGCCAGCAACGCGGTATGAATCCGCTCGGGTTCGGCCGGACTGGAACCGCGACCGATGCCAAGCCCGGAGGCGGCCTGCCGGAGCTGCGCCTCGAGGTCCTGCCACTCGCGCACCCGCAGGTAGTTGAGGAACTCGGACCGGCACAGCTTGCGGAACTGGCTGCCCGACAGCTCCCGCTGCCGATCCCGCAGGTAGCGCCACAGATTCAAGTAGGACAGGAAGTCCGAGTCCGGCTCGCCGAATCGGCCGTGCGACGTGTCCGCCGCCTCTTGGGCATCGGCCGGACGCTCCCGCGGGTCTTGGATGGACAGCGCCGACGCGATCACCAGTACCTCGGCGACGCAGCCCTCGTCCCTGGCGGCCAGGATCATCCGGCCCAGCCGCGGGTCGATCGGCAGCACAGCGAGCTGCCGGCCGAGTGCGGTCAGCAGGCCGGCCGGATCCAGCGCGCCGAGCTCGCGCAGCAGGTCCATGCCATCCTTGATGTGCCGGCGGTCCGGCGGGTCGACGAATGGAAACTGCGCGACCTCGCCGAGCTCGAGCGCGGCCATCTGCAGAATGACCGAGGCCAGGTTGGTGCGCAGGATCTCCGGATCGGTGAAGGCGGGACGCTCGGCGTAGTCCTCCGCCGAGTACAGCCGGATGCAGATCCCGTCCGCGACCCGGCCGCAGCGCCCGGTGCGCTGGTTCGCCGACGCCTGCGAGATCGGCTCGATCGGCAACCGCTGGACCTTCAACCGGTTGCTGTAGCGGGAGATCCGCGCGGTGCCCGGATCGACCACGTACCGGATCCCGGGCACGGTCAGCGACGTCTCGGCCACGTTGGTGGCCAGTACGATCCGGCGGCCCTCGTGCGGCGCGAAGACGCGATGCTGTTCGGCCAGCGAAAGCCGGGCGTAGAGCGGAACCACCTCGGTGTGCGCGCGGGCCTGCCGGCGCAGCGCCTCCGCGGTATCCCGGATCTCCCGCTCGCCGGACAGGAACACCAAGATGTCGCCGGGCCGCTCCGCGCCCTGGTCCTCGGCGCTCAGCTCGTCGATCGCCTCGAGGATCGCCTGCGGTTGATCCGGCGGCTCACCGCCCTTCTCCGGTAGCTCGATCGGCCGGTACCGGATCTCGACCGGGTAAGTGCGCCCGGACACCTCGACCACCGGGGCGCCATCGAAGTGCCGGGCGAAGCGCTCCGGGTCGATCGTGGCCGAGGTGATGATCACTTTCAGGTCTGGGCGCCGGGGTAGCAGCTGCTTGAGGTAGCCGAGGATGAAGTCGATGTTGAGGCTGCGCTCGTGCGCCTCGTCGATGATCAATGTGTCGTACCTGGACAGCATCCGGTCCTGGGTCAGCTCGGCCAGCAGGATGCCGTCGGTCATGACCTTGATCAGCGAGTGACCGCCCACCTGCGCGGTGAACCTGACCTGGTAGCCGACCAGGTCGCCGAGCGTGCTGTCGAGTTCCTCGGCGACCCGGTCGGCCACCGCCCGGGCGGCCAGCCGGCGCGGCTGAGTGTGGCCGATCATGCCGCGAACGCCGCGGCCGAGCTCCAGGCAGATCTTCGGCAGCTGGGTGGTCTTGCCCGAGCCGGTCTCGCCGGCCACGATCACGACCTGGTTCGCCCCGATCACTTCGAGCAGGTCGTCCTTGCGCTGGCTGACCGGCAGTTCGCCGGGATAGCGGATCCGCGGGATCCGGGACCGCCGATCCTCGAGTCGTTGCTTGGCGGCGCCGATGTCGACGTCGATCCGGTCCAGAGTCGAGCGCCGCGCCCCGGGCTCGCGAATCCGGGCCGCTCTGTCGAGGCGGCGGCGTAACCGGCGCTGATCGGTCAACGCCAGCTCGTCGAGCTGGCTCCGCAGCTCGGCAGGCGGAGGCCGATCGGGCGGGCTGTCCATGTCGCGGCCAGGATAGGCAGCAACCGCCGGGCACCGGCGACCGAGTTTTCTGTCGGCCGGAGCCGTCCGGCTGCTACGGGCCGTTGCCTAGCAGGCCCAGCGGGCTCGGGGCCGGGTAGCTGATCCGCAGCACCTGCCCATCCGGGCCGTTGACCACCTCGGCGCCGGCCGGCAGGAACGGCGGCCACTGGGCGTTGAGGAAATGGATGATGTCGACCGTGCCGGCCTGGTCGGCCGCGACATCCTCGCCGTCGACCCGCGCGATGTCCATGACCCGCAGCGGT
>DATFRM010000163.1:0-3077 GCA_035263265.1 Actinomycetes bacterium | reverse complement strand
CCCGACCGTGATCACGCCGGGCGCCCTGGCCGGGCACGGGGAGCAGATCGCGACCGGCTTCGTCGGCTCGTTCCTGCTCGGCTCCGGGCAGTTCTGTACCAAGCCCGGTCTGCTGTTCCTGCCGGCCGAGCACGGACTCGGCCCGGCGCTGACCGCGGCAGTCGGCAAGGCTGCCCTCGGCCCGCTGCTGAACGAACGGATCAGAGATCGGTATGAGCAGTCGGCGGCGGAGCTCGCGGGCGTGGCCGGGGTGCGGGAGGTCGTGGCGCACCGGCCGGTGTCCGATGGCGCCGGTTACCGGACTACGCCGACTCTGGCCGCGGTGTCCGCCGCCGAGTTGCGGGCGAACCCGCAGGAACTGCTCGAGGAACGGTTCGGGCCGGCGGCACTGCTGGTCGAATACGGCTCGGCCGATGAGCTGGTGGACACGTTCGAGGTGCTGCCCGGCAGCCTGACCGCGACGTTGCATGCGGATCCCGACACGGAGAGCGCGCTGATCCGCCGTCTAGTGGACCGGTTCGCGCAGGGTGCCGGCCGGGTGATCTGGGACGGCTGGCCGACCGGGGTGGCGGTGACCTGGGCGATGCATCACGGCGGGCCGTGGCCGGCCACTACCGCGCCACTGCACACCTCGGTCGGGGTGACCGCGATCCGGCGGTTCCTCCGCCCGGTGGTCTACCAGAACGTGCCGGACGCGTTCCTGCCCGCGGCGGTGCAGGCAGCCAACCCGCTAGGAGTTCCGCGCCGAGTCAACGCACCGTAGCCGGCAGCGGAGCCGCATCCGTCAAGCGGCGCTGCCGAGCCGGGCCTCGATCGCGTCCAGCGCGGCATCGGCGGTGTCGACCACGACTAGTCCGTCGAGTGCCTGTGCGGTAACGAATCCGGCCGGCGCCAGCTCGTGCAACCAGCGCAGTAAACCGGCGTAGAAGCCGTGCGCATCGAGCAGTACTACCGGCTTTTGGTGCATGGCGAGCACGGCCGTGGTCCAGACCTCGAACAGCTCGTCAAGCGTGCCGATCCCGCCGGGAAGGGTGAGGAAGGCGTCGGATTTCTCCATCATCAGCACCTTGCGGCCGGCCATATCCCCGGTGACAACCAACTCCGCGGCGTCCGCGTCGGCCATCTCGCGATTCATCAGTGCCCGCGGGATGATCCCGGTCGTGTGCGCGCCGCCGGACCGGGCGCCCTCGGCAAGCGTGCCCATCATCCCGACGCAGCCGCCGCCGGACACCAGCCGGTGACCGCGCGCGGCCAGCGCCACTCCGACCTCGTGGGCCAGCTCCAGCCAGTGCGGCTCGAGCTGCCGGGATGAGGCACAGAACACGCAGATGGCTGCCATGACCGGGCCAACCTCCTCGGCTCGGGATCCGAACCCATCCTGGCCGGACCGGCACGAGCGCGCCAAACCTATTGACGCTCGCGGCGTGGCGGGACCCGGAAGATCATCGCTTGGAGGTACGGCGGGTGCGATCAGCGCACCGAGTGGCCCGCCGGTGGCTGGCTGGACGGCGTTCCGGACAGGGATCCGGGCAACGGCCCGGTGTAAACCGCGCGCGGTCGCAGCGGCGTGCCGCGCTGGTATTCCTCCAGCGCGTGGGCGATCCAGCCGGCGGTCCTGGCGATCGCGAAGATGGCCTCGGCGGCGCTCTTGACCATCCCGGTGGTGTGGGCGACGGCCGCCAGCGCAAAGTCGATGTTGGGCTCCGGGAGCCGACGGCCGCGCGCCTCGTCCAGCACTGCCGTTACCACGGCCAGCCGCCCGACGTTCGGTTTGGCCGCCGTCAGCAACTCGAGGAGCAGGGTGGCCCGCGGGTCGCCAGTGCGGTAGACGAAGTGCCCGAATCCCGGAATCCGCTCGCCCCGGCGCAACCGCTCGCCGATGACATAGGACGCGTCGCTCGGTTCGGCTACCTCGGCCAACATCACCTCCGCCCCAAGCGAGGCACCACCGTGCAGCGCGCCGCCGACCACACCGAGGCCGGCCGCCACCACCGCGTAGGGATCGGCCCGGACCGACGCGGCGACCCGGGCCGCGAATGTCGACGCGGCCAGCTCATGGTCGGCCAGCAGCACCAGGGCGACCCGCAGCAGATTCACCTGCGCCGGCGCCGGCGGACGTGGGCCGAGCTTGTGCCACAGCCGGACCGCGATCGACCGCTCCGAGCGATCCGAGTCGGGGTGGAGGATGGCGTGCAGCCGGCGGCCGGCCAGGTCGCCATCGCCCACAACCGGCACGGGTAGGCAATCCACCATTCCGGCGATCAGATTCTGCCCGGCGGCGGCGACCGCGGCCGGCTCGAAGGCAAGTCGCAGCGGGTCGGCCGCGGCGAGCGCGGCGACTATGACTTGCAGGCGCTCCAGCAGCAGCGTTTGCTCGGGCAGCCCGGACTGTGCGGACCGGCCGGCCGCCACTCCGTCGGCGGCAGCCTGCCAAGGGGACTGATCGGCGAGCTCGCCGGTCCACAGCAGCGCCGCGACCGACTCGAACTCGCTTTCCTTGGCCAGTTCGGTAACCGGAACGCCCCGGTAGTACGGCATTTCGTCGACGAGTGCGGTTATCCCCGACTCGATGGTCAGCTCGAGGCCGGGCCGGCGGCGGGCCCGTCCGTGCCTGGCCAGCGCATCGATCTCGGCCGGGTCGAACAGACTGCCGCGCCGGTCGGCTGCCGGACGCCGGCGCAGCAAGCCGCGGCTGACGTAGGCGTACAGCGTGGCGGGTTTGACGCCGAGCCGGCTCGCCGCCTCCGCGGTACTGATCCACTGCATGGTCGTCGATACCTCCGGTGCGCAGCCACAGCCGTAGCGGCAGCCGCCGCCGCCGCAGCTGTATATTGATTAGAAATCAATATTGATCGATATTGGTAGTGCGTGTCAACGTACTGAGTATGGCAACGATCCATTTCCTCGACGTCACCAACCGGGATGGCGTCCAGACCGCGCGGACCGGGCTGTCGAAGTTCGGCAAGACGATGGTCAACTTCTACCTCGGCAAGCTCGGCGTGGCGCAGTCGGAGATCGGCTTCCCGTTCTTGTTCCACGAGGTTCCGTACGTACGGGCCAATGTCGCGCTGGCCGAG
>DATFRM010000162.1:0-10526 GCA_035263265.1 Actinomycetes bacterium | reverse complement strand
GGGCTGCCGCACCACCTGCTTCGGCAGTGCCCGCAACGCGCTGACGAACGCCGCGGGCGAGTTGAGCGCGCTCTGGTGATGCCGGGGCGGGTCATTCAGCGCCCGGTCGACGATCTCATCCAGCGATGTGGGCACCCCGGCACGCACCTGGCGTGGGGTCGGTAGCCGATTCCCATCTCGGCCGTTGCCGTCCCTGGCCACCCCTTGCAGTCCGTAGCCGGCTTGTTCCGGCCACCGGGCGGTGAGCGCGGCGAACAGCAGCGCACCCAGGGCACGCGCGTCAACCGCGGCCGGATCGGTCGCGGTGACGCCCTGGATAGCCGCCTCGACCGCAAGTCCGGTGATCTTTGTCTCGCCGCCGGGGCCGAAAATGATCGAATCGGGCGACAGCATGAGATGGGCGAGCCCGGACAGGTGCGCACCGGCGATCGCCGCGGCTACCTCGGTCATCAAGTTCTGCGCAACCGGTGGCTCCAGCGGGCCGTCCGCGGCCAGCACAGCACTCAGATTGCGACCGGTCACCCATTCCTGGATTACATAGATCAGGTCATGGTCCTCGGCCGCGTCCAGCACCCGAAGGAACCGTTCATCGAACTCGCGCGCGGCTGACTGCGCCGCGGAAACCACGGCCTGAGCCCGGGGATGGCCGGTCGAGACCACGTAAGCTCCGACCGGCCGAGCCAACACCTCGTCGAAGGCCCGCCAGGTCTGCACCCCATCGGTGTCGACGAGCCTTTCGTCGAGGCGGTAGCGCCTCGCGAGACGACGGCCCACCTCGACCGTTTCGGGCTCCACGTAACTCCTGGTGTCTTTGGTGCGATATGTCGACCCATGCTAGGCCGTCTGGCAGACCCGGACAGGACGGATCATTCCCACCGGGCCGGATGTCGACTAGCGGCTGAATCGGTTCGTCACCAAACCGATGAGGGATCGAACTTCGGGGATGCGCAACCGGGCGGCGAAATACAGAAACAGCCCCACTAGCAGCCCGCCGGCAAGCACCGTCGTGATCAAGGACGGGAGGAACCCGCGTCCGCCGGCGAGGATCAACCCGCGGGCCAGTACCAGGGCGGGCAGCGATGCCGCGACCGCGGCCAGGATCAACAGCGAGTGGGTCTGCATGACCATGCGGCCGTTCAAACCGCCGATCCGGCGCCCCAGGACCCGTACGGTCAAAATGAGACCGATCACGTAGGCCAGCCCGTATCCGGCGGCGATGCCGACCACCCGCCACTCCAGCGGTAGCAGCCGCCAGGCCAGCACCGCGAACACGATGTTGGCAACATTTATCCACACGTTGATTCCGACCGGGGTGCGCGTGTCCTCGAGCGAGTAGAACCCGCGCAGCAGCAGGTACTGCGCGGAGAACGGGATCACCGCGATCGCGAACGCCTGCAACACGTACCCGATGTACGAGGCGTTGGCGACGTCGGTGAACAGCCCGTACATCGAGGTGGCGATCTCCCGTCCGAGCACGAGCAGGACGCACGCGGCCGGCACAGTCGCCACCGCGATCATCCGTAGCCCGTTGGACAGGTCGTTACGGACTGCCTCGAGATTGCGGTCGACCGCGGACCGGCTCATTCGCGGCAGGAGCGCAGTGACCACGGACACCGCCACGATCGCGTGCGGCAACAACATGATCAGATGGGCCTTGGTGTACGGGGTGAAACCGACACCGACCTCCAGCCCGGCGGTCTGCGCCTGCGCCCCGGCCGACGTGGCCAGCTGCACGATCACCAGGTATCCGATCTGGTTGATCAGCACGAACAGCACTGTCCAGCCGGCCGCGCGGTAGGCGTTGCGCAATCCCACCCCGCGCAGGTCGAACCGGGTCTTGAAATGAAAACCCGTGCGCCGCAGCACCGGCACCAACGCCAGCGCCTGCACGATCACACCCAGCGCGGTGCCGATCCCGAGCAGCCGCAACTCGCCCGGCGTCACCGTCTCAGCGGTCACCGGCTTGCCGCGGGTGACCACGATGAACAGCAGGCCGGTAGCGATGACCACCGCGTTGTTGAGGACCGGCGTCCACATCATCGGGCCGAACCTGCCGCGGGCGTTCAGCACCTGGCCGAGCATGGTGAACAGGCCGAGGAAGAAGATCTGCGGGAGCAGGTAACGGGCGAGCGTGGTGGCGGCATGGAACTCGGCGGACAGATCGGGCTTGCGGTAGTCGGCCGCGTACATGAGCACCAGCAGCGGAGCCAGGATCACCGCGGCGATCGTGATTCCCGCCAGCACCAGCCCGATCGAGCTGACCAGCCGTTGCGCGTACGCTTCACCACCGTCCAGGTCTTGCTTCATGGCCCGGATCAGGTGCGGTACGAACACCGCGTTCAGCGCGCCGCCGATCAACAGGATGTAGATGATGGTCGGCACCGTGTTGGCGACGTTGTACGCGTCCGCGAAGACCTGGGTGCCGATCGCACCGACTAGGACCATGTCGCGCGCGAACCCGGTGATCCGGGAGGCCGCGGTGCCCAGCGCCATCGTGCCGCTCGACTTGAGCACGCTCGTGTCGCTCATACCTCCACCCGCTGCTCTGGTTCGACCGACTCGGCAGGTGTAGCAGCCGATCGGGTCGCCCGGCGCCGGCGGCCCGCAACACTCCGCCGTACGATACGCGTCGTCGCTGATAGGAACAGTAGGGTGGTCGCCGCGGCGATGATGACCGAACCGAGCGTGCCGTAATTCGTCACCTGGACCCGGATCGACTGAAAGTCCGAAATCGGCTCGCCGCCGGGGTTGTGCAGCCGCACCCGAACCTCGACCAGGCCGTTGGCCACCGCCTCGGCCCGCACCGAGATCGGCGCCACTCCGCCCGCCGGGACGATCGCCAGCTCGGGCTGCTCCACTTGGAGCCGATCCTCCCGGGTGGAGTCCACGAAGACCTGGATGGTGACCTGCTGCGGAAGCTCATTGCGGACCGTTACCGGGATGGTGCCGGTGTGGCTGGACAGCGTCACCGTGCCGCCGGACACGATGCTCACCTGCCCGCGCAGCGTGGTGAGGTTGGCGGCGACTCGGCGCAGGTACGAGCGGCCGGCCGCGGTAACCCCCGGCTCGCCGTCGGTGCGGCGCCAGGACGCCGACTCGGACCGGAGTCGCGCGGCGGTATAGGTGCGCTCGGTCGGACCGGGGTTGGACAGCACGTCGGTGAAGTGAAGCAGTTGAGTGCGCATCCGGCGCACAGTCGCGAGGTACGCGCCGGGCAGCTCGGCGGCTCGCGCACTGGCCGGGTACTCGGCTACCGTCCGGGACACCGCGGGCGGCTCCACGTCCCGAACCGAGCTGAGCGGCACGCTGGTCAGCCATGGCGCCGAGGCCGCAGCCCGGAGCAGCTGGTCGGCGGTCTCCTGGTTCACCGGCCAGTAGCGCGGCGCTGCCACAACGAGCGAGCGTGGGTCATTCGGCCGCTGCAGCGTGATGAGCGCGGTCTCGGCGAGGAATCGCTGGATCATCAGCGCCCCGACCCCCGGCTTGCTGCCGGAGCCGTCGCGCAGCACCGCGGACAGCCCGGTATCGATCAGCAATGCATCGAGGTCGCCGGCCGCGGTGGTCAACCGGCCGCGGCCGGTCGGCGTGTAGTTCAAGCTGTCCGCAGCCGGAAGCGCTGAGTCGGCCAGAATGATCGCGTGCTGGTCGGCGGCCCGCACCGCTTCCATGGTGGGACGGTCGGTTAGATCGCCCGGCGGCCAGGCGACATCGGAGTCGGTGGGCCGGTGGAGTACGGAGCGAGCGGTCTCGGCGCCGAGCATGTTCGCCCGCTGGATGTCCTCGGTCAGCTGATTGCGGCGTAGGGCGGTCAGGTCCACGTCCCCGTACGGCAGATTGACCACCTCGGCACTGCCGATCCCCGACCGAAGGTGGTCCAGCCAGTCCGTCGCGGCATCCTGACCGCTGCCGGGGGCGGTGCTGCCGCCGCGGGCCCGCACCTGATAGCCCTGGGACATCTGCGCCGCGGTCTCCAGCAGATCCGGGTCCACCACCCAGGTGACCGGCGAGCCGGCCGCCGCGTCGACCAGCCCGCGCAGGCGCCCGCCCGGAGCTAGTGAGCCCGCCAGCCGATCGTTGGTGAAGATCCCGGCAGAGTCGCGAACCGGCCGGTCGACCAGCGGCCACAGCCAGGCCAGCCGGGTCGGCGCGATCGTCTCCGAGTTGGGTACCCACGGCAGGAACGTGGTCACCGTGGTCTTGGACACCCCTGACTGGGAGGCGGCCGCGGTCAGATCCAGCTGGTAGACACCAGCCGCGGATTGCGGCAGCCCGAACGCGCTGATCGGCACCGCCAACCGGAACGGCGCGAAGTCCTGCGGACCGATCTCATCGGTGATCACTGCCTGGCCACCTGGAACCGGTCGGGTGGGCCCTAGCGCACCCGCCTCGACCTCATCCAACTGACCACGGAACACCAGGGGCGTGTTGCCTATCGCCAGCGTGACGTCGACCGGACTGATCCGAGTCGATCCCGAGTTATGGATCGCGCCGGAGATCGTCAGGGTCGAGGTCTCGGTCGGGACCGCTGGAGTGATCGTGTGGATCTCGATGGCCAGGGTGCCACTCGGCTGGGCCGCCGCCCGGGTGGCCCGGACTCCCGCGGCTGCGGGTCCGGCCAGCGTGCCCAGCACCGCGACGAAGCCAAGGGAGGCCAGCGCGATGCGGGGAAGGGCCGAGCCGCCGGGCCGGCGGGTCATGCGCGTTCCAGCAAGGACGGTGGCAGCTTCGTCAGCAGTTGGCGTTCGTCGGCGTAGGCCAGCCGCCCGGCCACCTCGGACAACGGCACCCACTCCACCGCGTCGACTTCGATGTCGTGATCGCTGAGCTCGCCGTCGACCGCCTCGAAGAGGAAATGGTGCACTGTCTTGTGGATGCGCCGGCCGGCGAACACGAACCAGTAGTCGATGTCACCGAGCGGGGCGATCAGCCGGGCCTTGATCCCGGTCTCCTCCTCGACCTCCCTGGCCCCGGCCTCCTCCGCGGTCTCGCCGGCCTCGACGTGTCCCTTCGGCAGTGACCAGAGCAGCTGACCGGCTCGGTCCCGCTTCCCGATCAGGACCGCCCGCGGTGGATCGACCGAGGTATCCACAACCAGCCCGCCGGCCGACGTCTCCTCCACCCGCCACAGCGGCGCGCGGCGGCGCGACGGCCGATTCGAGCGAGGCATGAACCCGATGCTAGTGCGCATACCGGCCGCTCAGGCCCCGCCCGCGATTTCAAAGATCAACTAAGCTGCGAGGGCGTACCCTGGTGCGCCGTGCCCCACCAGTCCGCCGCGCTGACCGAGGTCCAGCAGCGGGCGATTGCCGAGCTGTTGCGTGTCGCTCCAGTCGCCGTCGAGCTCGGCGAGCGGTTCGCCGCGGCCGGTTTCGACCTGGCACTGGTGGGCGGCTCGGTCCGGGACGCATTGCTTGGGAAGCTCGGAAACGATCTCGACTTCGCCACGAATGCCCGGCCGAGCGAGATCATGTCGGTAGTCCGGCCGTGGGCGGACGCGGTGTGGGATGTCGGTAAGGCATTCGGCACGATCGGGGCGCGCCGCGGCGACTTCCAACTGGAGATCACCACCTACCGGTCGGAGGCGTACGACCGGACGTCCCGCAAACCTGTGGTGGCCTTCGGCGACTCGCTGGAGGGCGATCTCAAGCGCCGGGACTTCGCGGTCAACGCGATGGCGTTGACCCTGCCCGAGCCGCGCTTCGTCGATCCGTACGGCGGGCTGGTGGACCTGAACCGCAAGCTGCTGCGAACCCCGGCCAGCCCGGAGTCCTCGTTCTCCGACGATCCCCTGCGGATGATGCGAGCGGCTCGCTTCGCCGCGCAGCTGGGATTCACGCTCGCACCCGAGGTCCGGCAGGCGATCGTCGCGATGACCGACCGATTGGACATCGTCTCGGCCGAGCGAGTGCGGGACGAGCTGGTCAAGTTGGTCTCCGCGCCGGACCCGCGGGCCGGCCTGGAGATCCTGGTCGAGACCGGACTGGCCGACCGGGTGCTGCCAGAGCTGCCCAAGCTCCGCTTGGAGATCGACGAGCACCACCGGCACAAGGACGTCTATGAACACACCCTGACGGTGCTCGAGCGGGTGATAGCGCTCGAGGAACCGGACCAGTCGCCCGACTTCGTGCTGCGGTTTGCCGCACTCATGCACGACGTGGGCAAGCCGAAGACACGCCGGCTGGAGCCGGATGGCCGGGTCTCGTTCCACTTCCACGAGGTGGTCGGGGCGAACCTGACCAGAGTCAGGATGCGGGCGCTGAAGTTTGACCGGCCGAGCACCGACGACGTGGCTCGGCTCGTGGAGCTGCACTTGCGCTTTCACGGGTACGGCACCGGGGAGTGGACCGATTCGGCGGTCCGCCGCTACGTCCGCGACGCCGGGCCGCTGTTGAGTCGGCTGCACAAGCTGACCAGGTCCGACTGCACCACCCGGAACCGGCGCAAGGCGGAGGCGCTGGCCCGCACCTACGATCAGCTGGAAGCGCGGATCGCCGCCCTGCAGGCCAAAGAGGAACTCGACGCGATCCGGCCCGATCTGGACGGCGACGAGATCATGCAACTGCTGGGCCTGAAACCCGGCCCGCTGGTCGGCCGTGCTCGCAAGCACATGCTCGAGCTGCGGCTGGACGCCGGCCCGATGGATCACGACGCCGCTGTTGCCGCGCTCATGGCCTGGTGGCAGACGCAGCCGGAGAGCCGTCGCCCTGACCACCCAGCTGGCGGGGCCGGGAGCGTTGGCTCCTGAGCTCGGCCAGGCCGTAGGCGGCACCGGCTAGGACGTACCCGGCAGCCACAATTCCGATCACCAGCTGCGACTTTCCGGTGCTTGGCAGCAGCAGCGCGGCGAACGCCGCCGCGGCCACGAACGAGACATTGAAGAGCACGTCGTAGAACGAGAACACCCGGCCGCGGTAAGCGTCGTCGACCGTGGTCTGGACGATCGTGTCAACGCAGATCTTCACACCCTGCGCGACCACGCCGAGGAAGTACGCGGCCAGCACGATCAGCGGTTCCTTGAACGACGCGGCCAATGTCACCTGTACCACCGCGGCCAACCCGAAACTGGCCACGATCCAGCCCGCCTTGGTCAGATAGCGCACACCGGGCGGGGTCACCCCCGCCGCGGTCAGGTAGCCAAGCCCGGAGGCCGCGACGACCACCGCCAGCCCAGACAGGCCCGCCTCCGCATTGGCCGGATTGTTGAAGTAGTTCCGATACAGCAAGATCATCATGATGGTGGAGACGCCGTAGCAGAACCGGTGCACCGCGATCGCGCCCAGCGCCCGGCCGGCGGCCGCACGCTCCCGGACGTGCTGGGCGGCCTGGATCATCCCAACCGCCACGCCGACCAGCGCGGACCTGGCGGTGTCCGCCGCACGTAGGACACCCGGCTCCGGGCCGAGCCGATCCTTGCCCATCCGAGTCGCGACGAATGCCGATCCGAGGTACACCAACGCGGCGATGACGAGAATCCCCGCGGTCCCGCCGGCACTCTCGCCCAGCACCGTGCGGGCGAGGTAGCCGATGCTGCCCCCGGCGACGGCCGCGATCGTCCCGCTCGTGGTGGACACCGAGTTCGCCATCACCAACTCGGTGCTGGCCACGACATGCGGTAGCGCCGCGGACAGACCGGCGAGGAAGAACCGGTTCACGCTGAGCACGGCGAGCGCACTGGCGTAGAACGGCACGCCGGTGGTGTCGGTGACCACCAGCCCGGCCACTCCCACCACCATGGCCGCCCTGATCACGTTGGCCCACACCAGCACCTGGCGGCGGCGCCACCGATCGAGCAGCACCCCGGTGAACGGCCCGACTACCGAGTACGGCAGTAGTAGTGCCGCGAACGCGGCCGCGACCGCCTGAGCGGACGGCTGCCGTTCCGGGCTGAAGAAGACGTAGCTGGCCAGCGCCACCTGGAAGATGCCGTCCGAGGTCTGCGCCAGCAACCGGGTGCCGAACAACCGGCGGAAGTCCCGGCTGCGCAACACCAGGCGCAAATCGGCCAGGAACGTCATGAACCGAGGCTACGCGCCGGCGCCGACCAGATTGACTGCGCAACGGTTCGGCAAAGAAGGCCGATGCGCCAGGACCTATCGGCTTCGCTGGTGGGCTGCAGGTACCCCAACCGCGCTGTTGACGGTACGGTCGGCTCTCGAACTGTATGCACGGGATCGAGCGAGTAAGGAACGTTTGTCGATGACTGGACCGGTGAGCCGGGTGCGGTTAGCCGCACTCGCGGCAATCCTCGCGCTGACCGCCGCTTGTGGCGGCGTGGTGACCACGGGCACTGACTCCAGCGTCCCGCGCCAGGGTGGCACCCTCGAGGTAGTCGGCTCGGGCGACATCGATCACCTGGATCCCGCCTCGGCGTACTACGTGCCGACCTGGCGGCTGCAGCGGGCGATCACCCGGCAGTTGGTGGCCTATCCGTACAGCGCGGATCAGGCGGTCTCGACCACTCCGGTGCCGGATCTCGCGGTGAGCATCCCGGAGCCGACCGACGGCGGGAAGACCTACACGTTCCGGATCAGAGAGGGCGCCAGCTGGGACGCTGCCGACGGCCCTCGCCAGATCACCGCGGACGACGTGGTGCTCGGCTTCAAGCGGCTGTGCAACCCGGTGCTGCCGAACCCGGCGCCGGGCTACTTCACGGGCACGATCGAAGGCTTCGACAAGTATTGCGAGAACATGCTGAAGATCGAACCGACGGTCTCAGCGATCAAGGATTACATCGACAAGAACGACATCAGCGGCGTGCACGCGGTCGACGATCTGACCGTCGAGTTCAACCTGCGCCAGCCGGCCAGCGACTTCCTCAACATCCTGGCGCTGAACTTCGCCTCCCCGATGCCGGTTGAGTCGCTGAAGTACACGCCGGACTCGCCCGAGTTCCGGAAGAACTTCATCTCCAGCGGGCCGTACAAGATCGAGCGGTATCTCGCCAACCAATCCATCACGCTGGTCCGCAACCAGTCCTGGGACCCCGACTCGGACCCGGTCCGCAAGGCGTACGTGGACCGGATCGAGGTCATCCTGGGCTCGGACGAGGGTCCGGTGCAGAAGCAGATGGAGGCCGGCACCGCCGATCTCGCCTGGGACACCGAGGTTCCGGTGTCCGACCTGCACCGGCTGCGCAGCCTGAAAGATCCCGGGCTCACCATCGAACCGGACGCCTCGATCCAGTACGTGGTCATGAACATGCGGCCGAGCTCGCCGCTGAACAACGAGGAGGTCCGCAAGGCGATCAACTTCGCGGTCGACAAGACCGCGATCGTCAAGATCATGGGTGGGCCCAGCGTGGCTGAACCGATCAACCGCATCCTGCCGCCGCAAATCGCCGGTGGTGACGTGAAGTTCGATTCGCCGTACGTAACCAAGGACGACAAGGGCGATCCGAACAAGGCCAAGCAGACGCTGGCCGCTGCGGGGATCTCTGACCTCACGCTGGTGATGCCCTACCGCAACGCCGGTAAGGCTCCGTCGATGGCGCAGGCAATCCAGCAAGACCTACGCGCCGCCGGGATCACAGTGGTGCTGAAGCCGACCCTGCCCAACACCTTCTATACCAACTACCTGTTCAAGCCCGAGGCCAACTGGGACCTCGCGGTCCCCGGCTGGCTGCCGGACTGGTACGGAAACGCGGGGCGGTCGTTCTTCGTCCCGCTGCTCGATGGACGCAATTGCGGGCCCAACTCGTCGAACTTCGGCTGCTACGACAACCAGAACACCAACAAGCTGATCGACCAGGCACTCGAGGCGCCCGACGAGGAGAAGGCCGCGAAGGTGTGGGCGCAGGCGGACGAGCAGGCGACCGACGACGCGGCCTGGGTACCGCTGATCACGATCTCGACGCCGAAGTTCCACTCGGACCGGGTGCAGAATTACTTGATCTCGCTCGGCACGAACGGAGCGGACTACACGAATATCTGGCTGAGCGAGGACTAGCTGCGAACAGGCACCTGACGATGCCGGAGCGCTGGCGGCTGGCGTTAGGCTTCCGCGACGGCATCCAGCGAGCGGCGGCCCGGCACGGGGGCCTGTTGGGACGATCGAGAGGCAATACGGCTAGATGACCCTGCTCGACGTCCAGAATCTGACGGTCGACTTCCATACGGTCGACGGTGTGGTCAGAGCCGTCCGCAACACGTCGTTCTCGGTGGCCGCGGGGCAGACCCTCGGCGTGGTCGGGGAGTCCGGCAGTGGCAAGTCGGTGACAGTGCAGTCGCTGCTGGGTTTGGCCAGGGGCGCCACGGTTACCGGCACGGCCAAGTTCAACGGCGCCGATCTTTTGACGATGAAGCCGGATGATCTCCGCCGGATCCGCGGCGCCGAGATCGGCATGGTCTTCCAGGACCCGCTGCAGGCGTTCAATCCGGTCTTTACCGTGGGTTTTCAAACCGGCGAAGTTTTTAAATATCACACGAAATTATCCGCGGCAGAAATCCGTCAGAACACGCTCGATCTTTTCGCCCGTGTCGGACTGGATGACCCGATGCGCGTCTTTAAAAGTTATCCGCACCAATTGA
>DATFRM010000161.1:0-4275 GCA_035263265.1 Actinomycetes bacterium | reverse complement strand
TACGAGCGGGCTGGGCTCACCCCGTACCTGGAGAAGCTCGGCTTCCACCTGGTGGGGTACGGCTGTACGACTTGCATCGGCAACTCGGGCCCGCTGCCCGACGAGGTCAGTGCCGCGGTGAACGAGCACGACCTCGCGGTGGTCTCGGTGCTGTCCGGGAACCGCAACTTCGAAGGACGGATCAATCCGGACGTGAAGATGAACTACCTGGCCTCGCCGCCGCTGGTGGTCGCCTACGCCCTGGCCGGGTCGATGGATGTCGACTTCGAGACCGAGCCGCTCGGGTTGGACAGTGCCGGCGCTCCGGTGTACCTGCGTGATCTGTGGCCGACCGGCGCGGAGATCGAGGAGGTGATCGAGTCGGCCATCGCGGCCGAGATGTTCACCCGCGACTACTCCGACGTGTTCGCCGGGGACGAGCGGTGGAAGTCGTTGCCGACGCCGACCGGGCAGACCTTCGAGTGGGATCCCGAGTCCACCTACGTGCGCAAGCCCCCTTACTTCGAGGGCATGTCCCGGGAGCCGGCGCCGGTCGCGGACGTGACCGGAGCCCGGGTGCTGGCCTCGCTCGGCGACTCCGTAACCACCGACCACATCTCTCCGGCCGGCTCGATCAAGACCGAGTCGCCGGCCGGGCAGTACCTGATCGAGCACGGCGTGCAGCGCGCCGATTTCAACTCCTACGGCTCCCGCCGCGGTAACCATGAGGTGATGATTCGTGGCACGTTCGCGAACATCAGGCTGCGCAACAAGCTGGTGCCAGGCGTCGAGGGCGGTTTCACCCGGGACTTCTCGGCAGCCGGTGGCGGCCAGCAAGCGACCATCTATGACGCGGCGATGAACTACGCGGCTGAGGGCACCCCGCTGGTGATCTTGGCCGGCAAGGAGTACGGCTCGGGATCGTCGCGCGACTGGGCAGCGAAGGGCACCGCGCTGCTCGGCGTCCAAGCGGTCATCGCGGAGTCGTACGAGCGCATCCACCGGTCCAACCTGATCGGCATGGGCGTGCTACCGCTGCAGTTCGCGCCCGGCGAGTCGGCGGACACGCTGGGGTTGACCGGCGAGGAGACGTTCTCGATTCACGGGGCGACCGAGCTCAACGACGGCCGGACGCCGGCTGAGGTCGTGGTACGGGCTGACGGCAAGGAGTTCCGTGCGCTGGTTCGGATCGACACACCAGGCGAGGCCGACTACTTCCGGCACGGCGGAATCATGCCGTACGTGTTGCGCTCGCTGCTCGGATAGAGCGGGCCGCGAGCTCGTTCGTTGCAGCTGACGCCCAACGATCGATCGCTGTGGCAGATACACCGGCCCACGCGGGGAGCGCGCACCTCGGGCCGGGGCGAGCAGTAGCCAACCACGCTGGGCTTGCCCAGGGGGCGCTTACACTCGGGGGATCGCGCACCCCGAACTACCGGACGAGGCAAAGGAGGAGCAGGTGAGCCTGCTCGAGACGATCAGCGGCCCGAGCGACCTGAGGGCGCTGCCGTCCGAGCGGCTGACCGAGCTCGCGGCCGAGATCCGTACCTTCCTGGTCGAGTCGGTGGCTCGTACCGGCGGTCATCTCGGCCCGAACCTCGGGATGGTCGAGCTGACCATTGCTCTGCATCGGAGCTTCAACTCGCCGCGGGACAAGATCCTCTTCGACACCGGGCACCAGGCCTACGTTCACAAGATCCTGACCGGGCGACAGGCCGGGTTCGCGAAGCTTCGGCAGGCCGGTGGGCTGTCCGGTTATCCCTGTCACGCGGAATCCGAGCACGACATCATCGAGAACTCGCATGCGTCGACCGCGCTGTCCTACGCCGACGGGCTCGCAAAGGCGTTCCAGCTGCTCGGCCTCACCGGCCGGTACGTGGTCGCGGTTGTCGGCGACGGCGCGCTCACCGGCGGTATGGCCTGGGAGGCGCTGAACAACATCGCTGCTGCCCAGGATCGGCCGATCGTGATCGTGGTCAATGACAACGAGCGGTCCTACGCGCCCACCATCGGCGGCCTGGCCAGGCATCTGGGCACGTTGCGCACGACCCGCGGCTACGAGCGGTTCCTCGACTGGGGGCGGGACGTGCTCGAGCGCACGCCGGTGCTCGGCCATCCGCTGTACGAAACGCTGCACGGCGTGAAGAAAGGGCTCAAGGACATCGTCGCGCCGCAGGGCATGTTCGAGGACCTCGGGCTGAAGTACGTCGGGCCGATCGACGGCCACGACATCGGCGCGGTCGAGGCCGCGTTGCGCGGGGCGAAGAGCTTCGGCGGCCCCGTGATCGTGCACTGCATCACCCGCAAGGGCAACGGCTACGCGCCGGCCGAGAACGACGAGGCGGACCAGTACCACGGCATCGGCGTGATGGATCCGGAGACCGGTGTGCAGATCGCCGCGTCCGGCACGTCGTGGACTTCCGTGTTCGCCGAGGAGATGCTCAAGATCGGTGCAGACCGGTCGGACGTCGTCGGTGTCACCGCCGCGATGCAGATCCCGGTCGGTCTGAACCGGTTCGCCGCCGCCCACCCGGATCGCGTGTTCGACGTCGGCATCGCCGAGCAGCACGCGGTAGCTTCCGCCGCCGGGCTGGCCATGGGCGGCCTGCACCCGGTGGTCGCGCTCTACGCAACGTTCTTGAACCGCGCGTTCGACCAGGTGCTCCTGGATGTCGCGCTGCACCGGTGCGGGGTCACCTTCGTCCTGGACCGGGCCGGAGTGACCGGCGAGGATGGTCCGAGCCACAACGGCATGTGGGACCTGTCGATCCTTCAGGTGGTTCCTGGGCTGCGGATCGCCGCGCCACGCGATGCGGCAACGCTGCGCACTGAGCTACGCGAGGCGATCGAAGTGACCGACGCCCCGACCGTGGTCCGTTTCCCCAAGGGCGCGGTGGGTCCCGAGCTGCCAGCCATCGACCGGATCGGCGAGGTCGACGTGCTGCGTCGCGACCCTGACGCGGACGTGCTGATCGTGTCGATCGGTGCGCTCGCTCCGGCCTGCCTGGAGGCGGCCGAGCTGCTGGCCGCGGGCGGGCTCGGCGTCACCGTGGTCGACCCCCGCTGGGTCAAGCCGGTCAACCCGGCGCTGGTGGGCCTGGCCGGCGGCTACCGGCTTGTCGTCTCGGCGGAGGACAACGGCCGCGTCGGCGGAGCGGGCGCGTCGATCGCTCAGGCGCTGCGGGACGCCGGTGTGAGCGTGCCGATGCGCGACATCGGCATCGCCCAGCGCTTCCTCGAACACGGCAAGCGCCCCCAGATACTGGCCGAGCTCGAGCTGACCGGTCCCGAGCTCGCCGCGCAGATCAGGGCTGCTCTGCCCGGGCAGGTACCGGCGACCGGCGAATGAGGTCGAGCGCGGCCGCGTAGCCGGGATCACTGTGGTAGTCCGAGTGAGCGAAGATCCGCGGATACTCCGGGTCGCCCGGTCGCCGGTCGAACCCGGCCGGGTCGGTGAGCTCGATGTCCACGCCGACTACGCCAAGGTCCATGTCGCTACCGATCGCGTCGGTTCGCCGCCACAGGTTGAGCCAGTCCACCCGGTCGGCCAGCTGCTGTAGTTGGTCCTCGCCGAAGTACGCCGGGAAATAGCGCGCGTACAGCCGGCGCAGCGGTGCGCCGTACGTCAGCAGCGTGACCTGGCTCATCTCGTCGTCCGGTAGCTGGAACACGGTGGCCGCGGCGATGACGGCTCCTTGCGAATGCCCGGACAGAATCGTGCCGGCGCCGCCCGGGTCCCAGCCCTTGATCCGGTAGAGCAGATCCGGCACCACCCGCTCGGCGTAGCACGGCGGCGCCAGCGGATGCGCGGTACGCGGCCAGAAGGTGCCGATGTCCCACAGCACGCCGACCAGCCTGCGGATCCGGCCGTCGCCGTACGCGTAGCGGCCAAGCGCGATAAGCGCCAGCGTGAACGCGCCGATCAGGAAGAAGCCAACCGTGATCGACCACTTGACAAAGTCGTGCACGCCCACCGCATCGGATTCCACCCAGTCCAGCGGACTGCCGTGATGCGTCAGCACCGACCACGCGGTGGCCGCGGCGAGCACGGTCGCGGGCGCGACCAGCGCGAACAGCGCCCACGGCGCCGCGTCGACCAGCCGGCCGAGGGTACGGGCGACCGCGATCTGGTTGGTCCGGCGCGGATGTGCTTCGGTCAGCGTGGCGCCGTACTCTCGCCGGACCTCGACCCGGGCGTGCCGGATCCAGGACCAGGCGACCGCCGCGAAGATCAGCGCCACCAACAGGATCACCGCGACCTCCACGGTGAAGCCGAACGCACCCCATGCGTAGATC
>DATFRM010000160.1:0-12871 GCA_035263265.1 Actinomycetes bacterium | reverse complement strand
GCTGGTCTGCCGGGCGGAGCTCGCCGATCCGCTGCTCGACGGACTGGCCAAGGTGGCCGAGTAAGAGCGCACCCGGGTGTCACCGCCTAGGGTGATCCGGATGCGCAGCCGTGTGCGGATATCGGTGTATGGCAAGGACGCCCTCGACCTGGCCGATGAGCTCGCTGCCGTCTACCGGGCGGCGTTCGGTGCGCCGGGCTACGACGAGCCGCCCGAGGCGGCCGAACGGTTCCGCACCGAGCAACTGCCCCACCACGCCGACCGGGCCGGGTTCCGGTGCGTGATCGCGCGGATCGACGACTGGGTGGTCGGGTTCGCCTATGGCTACACCGGCGACTTCGGGCAGTGGTGGACCGACTGGGTTGCGTCACGAGTCCCGGTCGAGGTGGTCGCGGAGTGGCTCGGCGGTCATTTCGAGTTCGTCGAGATGGCCGTCGATCCATCGGCACAGGGCCGCGGGATCGGTCAGGCGCTGCACAACCGGCTGCTCGCCGGACTACCGCATCGGCGGGCGATGCTCACCACCTACCGCGATGATCGGGCGGCGCCGCGGCTATACCGGCGATCCGGCTGGCGCCTGCTGATGGCGGGCCTGGACGCCTCATCCGACCTTTACGGCTTACAGCTGCCATATGAGCGGGTCATGCGGCCCAAGTAATGATCGTTAGCGATACCGGAAGCCGTCGAGGAACCGGCGGAATACCCCGCCCTCGCGCGGTAGGGACGGCTTCGGCTCCGGCGCGGTCGAGCGCTGAGTGGCGATCGGCTGGTCGTAGTCGGTGCGCGCGATCGCGTCCACAACCTGCGCCTCGGTGAACTCGTCCGAGCCCTCGATCTGCGGCACGAACCCGACCAGCATCCCGTCGCGCATCACCTGCGCCTCGAGTCCGGCGGTGCCGTCGGAGTCCCAGATCGCTTCCCGCTCGTGGGTTAGCGCGACTCGGATCCCGTACTGCGAGGTCCCGACCCGGGCCAGCCTCGCCGGCACACCGCGGTCCCGGAGCGCATCGACGACCCGCCGTGCTCGCATCTCGTCCATTGGCCTCACGGTAACGCGGCGACCTGTGAAAACGCTGAGAGACACTGGGGTCCGCCCGACAATCACCACGAGCCGGGCGGTTGCGGGGGTGCCCGGACTAGGCTGGACTCCGCTAGGCGGGCCGGGTGCGCACAAGCCGGATTCGCCGGAATTGTCATGTCCAAGGAGAGGAAGCGCTCGAGCCCCTATGTCCCTGGCCGGGCTTCTCGAGATAGTTAACGCGGACCCAGCGATCGCGCAGGCGGTCGAGCTGGCCCGCTCGAACGCGCGCGCCGAGCTGGATCTGACCGCGCCCCCTGGATATCGGCCGCTGATCATCGGTTCGCTGGTCAGCCGGGCGGAGCGGCCGATCCTCGCGATCACCGCGACCGGGCGGGAGGCCGAAGACCTGGCCGCCGCGCTGCGCTGTGTGGTGGACCCGGACGTCGTCGCGGAGTTCCCGGCCTGGGAGACGTTGCCGCACGAGCGGCTGTCCCCTCGCTCCGATACGGTCGGCCGCCGGCTCGCGGTGCTGCGCCGGCTTAGCCACCCGAGCAGCACCGACCGGACCGCGGGTCCGATCCGGGTCGTGGTCGCGCCGATCCGCAGTGTGCTGCAGCCGATGGTGGCCGGCCTCAGTGACCTGCGGCCGGTGCAGGTGGCGATCGGGGACGAGATCGAGCTCGACGATCTGGCCCAGGGTCTGGTCGATGCCGCGTACACCCGGGTGGACCTGGTCGAGAAGCGGGGCGAGTTCGCGGTCCGCGGCGGTCTGCTAGACGTGTTCCCGCCCACCGAGGAGCATCCGCTGCGGGTCGAGTTCTGGGGCGACACGGTGGAGGAGGTCCGCTACTTCAAGGTGGCGGATCAACGCAGCCTGGAGATCGCCGAGTACGGTCTGTGGGCCCCGCCGTGCCGGGAGCTGCTGCTGACCAAGGCGGTTCGGGAGCGCGCCGCCCGGCTGCGCACCGAGCACCCGGAGCTGGACGACCTGCTCGGCAGGATCTCCGAGGGCATCGCGGTCGAGGGCATGGAGGCGCTTAGCCCCGTGCTGGCCGACGAGATGGTCATGCTGGTCGACCAGCTTCCGGCCGGTACTCACGTGGTCGTATGCGATCCGGAACGGGTCAGGACCCGGGCCGCCGACCTGGTCCGCACCAGCCAGGAGTTTCTCGATGCGTCTTGGGCGAGCGCCGCTGGCGCTCGCGATGGCACATCGAGCGCTGCTGGCGCTCGCGATGGCACATCGAGCGCTGCTGGCGCTCGCAGAAGCAGCTCGAGTGCCGGGGCAGGGTCGAAGGCCCCGATCGACCTGGGCGCGGCCGCGCTGCGCTCGATCGCCGAGGTGCGCGAGCACGCCAGGGACGCCAAGGTGCCGTGGTGGAGCATTACGCCGTTCGGCCGGGACGAGGAGCTGACCGAGGCCGATCTGAGCGAGACCACCCTGACCAGGGCGCACGCGGTTGAGGCCTACCGGGGCGACACCGCCCGGGCGCTCGCCGACGTCAAGGGCTGGCTCGGCGACGGCTGGCGGGTGGTGCTGGTCACCGAGGGGCACGGCCCGGCCGAGCGCCTGGTCGAGGTGCTGCGTGGTCAGGGTGTGCCGGCCCGGCTCGACCCCGGGCTGGACGCCGCTCCCGATCCATCGGTAGTGCACGTCGCCACCGGGACCATCGATCACGGTTTCGTGTCGTCCGAACTGCGGGCCGCGGTGCTCACCGAGGAGGACATCGCCGGCCAGCGGTCCTCGACCAAGGACATGCGCAGGCTGCCGTCCCGGCGCCGCAACATGATCGACCCGCTCCAGCTGCAGCCGGGCGACTTCGTCGTGCACGAGCACCACGGGGTCGGCCGGTACGTCGAGATGGTGCAGCGCACGGTGGTCGGCGCGACCAGGGAGTACCTGGTCATCGAGTACGCACCGAGCAAGCGTGGCCAGCCGGGCGACCGGCTCTACGTGCCCACCGACCAGCTGGAACTGGTCACCCGGTACGTCGGCGGCGAGTCGCCGTCGCTGCACCGGCTCGGCGGCGCCGACTGGCAGAAGGCGAAGGGTAGGGCCCGCAAGGCGGTAAGGGAGATCGCCGCCGAGCTGATTCGGCTGTACGCCGCCCGCACCTCGTCGCCCGGATATGCGTTCGGGCCGGACACGCCCTGGCAGCGCGAGCTCGAAGACGCCTTCCCTTACGTGGAGACTCCGGATCAAGCGGCCGCGATCAACGAGGTCAAGGCCGACATGGAGGAGCCGTACCCGATGGATCGGTTGATCTGCGGTGACGTCGGCTACGGCAAGACCGAGATCGCGGTTCGGGCTGCCTTCAAGGCGGTTCAGGACGGCAAGCAGGTCGCGGTGCTGGTGCCGACCACGCTGCTGGTTCAGCAGCACATGTCCACCTTCAGCGAGCGGTACGCGAACTTCCCGATCGTGGTGAAGGCGCTGTCCAGGTTCCAGACCGACAAGGAGGCGGAGGAGGTCCTCGCCGGCCTGGCCAGCGGTGCGATCGACGTGGTCATCGGCACCCACCGGCTGCTGTCCGGCTCGGTGCAGTTCCGCAGCCTCGGGCTGGTCATCGTGGACGAGGAGCAGCGCTTCGGGGTCGAGCACAAGGAGTACCTGAAGGCATTGCGTGCCTCGGTCGACGTGCTCACCATGTCCGCCACTCCGATACCGCGCACGCTGGAGATGGCGATCACGGGTATCCGGGAGATGTCCACGATCGCGACCCCGCCCGAGGAGCGGCATCCGGTGCTGACGTTCGTCGGCCCGTACGACGACAAACAGATCGCCGCGGCGGTGCGTCGCGAGTTGCTGCGCGAGGGCCAGGTCTTCTACATCCACAACCGGGTGGAGTCGATCGAGAAGGCCGCGCGCCGGCTTGCTGAGCTCGTGCCGGAAGCCCGGATCGCGGTCGCGCACGGACAGCTGAACGAGCACGTGCTGGAGCGGCTCATCGTGGGGTTCTGGGAGAAGGAGTACGACGTCCTGGTCTGCACCACGATCGTGGAGAGCGGCCTGGACATCTCCAACGCGAACACGCTGATCGTCGAGCGCGCCGACCTGCTCGGACTGGCGCAGTTGCACCAGTTGCGCGGCCGGGTGGGACGCGGCCGGGAGCGGGCGTACGCGTACTTCTTCTATCCGCCGGAGCGACCGCTGACCGAGACCGCACACGAGCGGCTGTCAACCGTCGCGCAGCACACCGAGCTGGGCGCTGGCATGTATGTCGCGATGAAGGACCTGGAGATCCGCGGGGCCGGCAACCTGCTCGGCGGCGAGCAGTCCGGGCACATCGCAAGCGTCGGGTTCGACCTGTATGTCCGGCTGGTGGGCGAGGCGGTGGCCGAATTCCGCGGCGAGCGGGCGGCCGAGCGCCCGGAGACGAAGGTAGAGCTGCCGATCAACGCGCACCTGCCGCACGACTACATCCCGGGCGAGCGGCTGCGGCTGGAGGCCTACAAGCGGATCGCTTCGGTCGGCTCGGATGCGGACGTCACCTCGGTCAGCGAGGAGCTCACCGACCGGTACGGGAAGTTCCCGATCGAGGTAGCGAACCTGCTCGAGGTCGCGCGGTTCCGGGCCAGGGCGGCCGAGCTTGGCCTGTCCGAGGTGACCCTGACCGGCTCGCAGATCCGGTTCGCCCCGGTCGAACTGCCCGAGTCCCGCCAGTTGCGGCTCAAGCGGCTCTACCCGCGCAGCGTGGTCAAGCCGGCAGTGCGTACCATCCTGGTACCGAGGCCGGCGACCGCCTCGTTCGGTGGTGAGCCGCTGCGTGACCAGGAGCTGATCGGCTGGTGCCGCAACCTCGTCGACACTGTGATCGCCGACGGCTCGACCGGGCCGGCGCCGGTCACCACGAAGGAAGAGCGCCCGTGATCGGTAGCCTGCGGATACGTGTTCCGGTGCTGACCGGACTGATTCTCGCTGCGGGGCTGACCCTGACCGGTTGCGGTCCGGCCAAGGCCGGCGCCGCGGTGATCATCGATCAGCAACGCGTGCCGATCTCGATGGTCCAGAGCAAGGTCGAAGCGGTCACTACGCAGCGCGCCCAGCACGGGCTCGAGCCGAAGCCGGCCGACGATCTGGCCCGCGAGCAGATTCAGCGGTTGATCACCCATGAGCTCTACCTGCGGGTCGCCGCCCAACGCGGTGTCACGATCACCGACGGCCAGGTCGACAAGACCATCGCCGATCTGGAGGCCCGCTTCGGCGGCGCGGCCGGCTTCCAGGAGCAGGTGGCCGGGCAGAACATCGCTCCCGGCGACCTGCGGACGTTCGTGCAGGACTTCCTGATCGCGGACGCGCTGACGAAGTCGATTAGCGCGGGCGCCACCTCCGATGCCGAGACGGCCGCCGCCCAGCAGGAGTTGGAGACGCTGATCAAGCAGACCGCACAGGGCCTGCCGGTCCGGGTCAACCCTCGCTACGGGGTATGGAATCCGGAGAACGGCGCCGTCACCGCGACTCCAGACAGCGTGTCCGTACCCGGGTCGGCTACGCCCGTCACGCCGGGGCAGTGACCGGCCGGCTCATCGTGCTGTCCAGCAGCCCCCGGGTGGCGGCCGGGCTGCTGTCCTGGCCGGCCTGGCAGGCGCTGCGAGACGCGGCCCAGGTATGGACCGGATCGGCCGAGCATCCGTTGCTTCCCTACCTGGCCGATGCGGGCATCCGCCCCCGGGTGGTGCCGGCGGCCCAGGCTCCGGCTGAGTTGCTCGAGGCCGCGGCTGTCGGCGCCGGCTCGGTGATCTGGGTTACCGGCGAGGATGAGACGCCACCGGTCGGGGAGGCACTGGCCCGGCTCATGGTGACCGCGGCCGGTGCCGGTCGGTCGGTGCCCGAGCTCGAGGTGCTGCCCGGCTCCTACGACCTGCCTGGTGCCCGACTTCTCGATCTGGTCGCGGTGATGGACCGGCTGCGCTCCCCGGGTGGCTGTCCGTGGGATGCCGAACAGACCCACCGGTCGCTGGTCCGATACCTCCTCGAGGAGGCGTACGAGCTGGTCGAGGCGATCGAGACCGGGGACGACGACCACCTGCGCGAAGAGCTCGGGGACCTGCTGCTCCAGGTGGTGTTCCACGCGCGCATCGCGCAGGAGCGACCCGAGTCGACGTGGTCGGTGGACGATGTCGCGACCGGCATCGTGACCAAGCTGGTGTCCCGGCATCCGCACGTCTTCGGCACCGCCGAGGCCCCGCCGGTCGAGTACGCCGAGGATCGCTGGGAGCAACTGAAGTCCGCGGAGAAGAACCGCTCGTCCGCGCTGGACGGTGTGCCGTCCGGGCTGCCCGCGCTCGCTTACGCCAGCAAGCTGGTCTCTCGAGCCCGTGGGCACGGTGTCGCGAAGCCGGATGAAATCGAGGTCAGCACGCCCGAGGTGGTCGACGAGACCTCGATCGGCGACCTGCTGCTCTCGGTGGTCGCGCTGGCCGACGCGCACGGGATCGACCCGGAGCAGGCGCTGCGCGACTCGGCGCGGCGGTTCCGCACCGCCGTACTGGAGCGCGAGGCAGCCGCCCCGCCCGATCGATAGGGTCCCGGATGTGACCGTTCCCCCCGACGAGCGCTTTGCCGCGCTGGCCCACCAGGCGCTCGGCGACCTGCTCAGCTCCCAGCCGACCCTGGCCACCGCGCTGGGCGAGCACCGGCACGACGATCGCCTGGACGACTACCGCCCCGCCGCGTTGGACGCGGAGCGCCGGATGCTGGCCAGCCACCTGAGCGCGCTGAGCGAGCTCGATCGCTCCGGACTGGATCGGGTGAACGCGGTCGACGCCGAACTGCTTACGGCGCGGGTAGCGGAGCGGCTATTCGAGCTCGATCAGCTGCGCGAGCACGAGTGGAACCCGCTCGTGGCGAATCCGGGCACCGCGCTGTATCTGCTACTGGCCAGGGAGTTCGCGCCGCTGCCCGAGCGGCTGCGCAGCCTGGCCGGTCGGATGGCCGCGGTGCCGGGTGCGCTCGCCACCGCCCGCTCGGCGCTCGGCCCGATGCCACGCGTGCACGTAGAGACCGCGATCAGTCAGTTCGAGGGCACCCGAAAACTCTTGGTCGGGGACGTGGAGGAGGCGCTGACCAAGGCCGAGGCGCTGCGCCGCGAGGTCGATCGGCCCCGGCAGTCCGCGCTCCAGGCGATCGACGAGCACGTGGCGTGGCTACGGGATCGGCTGGCCGCGATCGACAGCGGCAGCGAGCCGGCCAGGGATCCGCGGATCGGTCCTGAGCTATTCGTCGCCAAACTGGCGCACCGGTTGGACGCGGCCAGCGATGCCGAGGCGATCCTGGCCAGGGCCGAAGCCGATCTGGCGCGGGTCAGCGCCGAGATCGGCGAGGTAGCTGCCCGGCTGAGCGGCCGGTCAGCCAGTTCCGGTCCGCCCGAGCTGGTCCGGCAGGTCCTGGACGAGCTGGCGAACGAGCATCCGGACAACGACACGATCGTGGGTCTGGCCAGCGACACGTTGGCCAGGACCACCGAGTTCGTCCGCGAGCACGACCTGGTGACCGTTTACGACGATCCGGTAGAGATCATCGTGATGCCGGAGATCCATCGCGGGGTTGCGGTCGCCTATTGCGATCCGCCCGGCCCGCTGGAGACCGCGGCGCTGCCCACGTTCTATGCGATCTCGCCCACCCCGGCCGACTGGCCCCCGGAGCGGGTGACCTCGTTCTTCCGCGAGTACAACAACCACATGATCCACAGCCTGACCGTCCACGAGGCGATGCCGGGCCATGTCCTGCAGCTCAGCCACGCCCGGCGGTTCCGCGCGCCCACCCAGGTCCGGGCCGCGTTCTGGAGCGGCCCGTTCTCCGAGGGCTGGGCGGTCTACGCGGAGGAGCAGATGGCCGCGGCCGGCTACGGCGGTGACCCGGTCCGGATGCAGCAGCTGAAGTTGCAGCTGCGCATGATCATTAACGCGATCATCGACGCCCGGGTGCATGCGTACGGGATGCCAGAGTCCGAGGCGATGGCGCTGATGACCGGGCCCGGTCACCAGGAGGAGGGCGAGGCGGTGGGGAAGTGGCGCCGGGCGCTGCTGACCAGTGCGCAGTTGTCCACGTACTACGTCGGCTACTCCGAGCTGTCCGATGTGGCCAAGGAGCTGGCCGCCGCGCACCCGGAGCTGAGCATGCGAGAGCGGCACGACGCCATGCTCGCTCACGGCAGCCCGGCGCCACGGCAGCTGCGTATCCTGCTCGGTCGATAAGGGACGGGCGGCTATCCGACTGGCGCGGTCGCCGGAAGTTCGTACAGAACCCGAACATTCCCTGGTCCTGGTGTTTACCTACGTGCGGCATCCTCAGCCGTGCCGTACCCGACCAAGGAGCTGAGCCATGACGCGAGCCGTAGCGCTGGTCGCCACGTTCGCGATCGCGGCCACGCTCGGTCTGGCCGGTTGCCAAGGCCGGGGTGCGGATCGGCTTGAGCGCAGCGGCCAGTCCGGCTCGGCCGCTACCGATCAAGGCTCGGGAACCGGCGCATCCGGTGGGACCGGATCCGGTGCGTCCGACGACTCCCGGGCGGCGTCGATGGACGCCGATCTGGCCGCGGTCGACGCCATGCTGCGCGAGATCGACTCGATGCTGGCCGAGGACCAGCAGCCGCCCGCGGACGCGGACTAGCCGGGCTCCGCACCCGAAGCAAAGGAGATAGGTCGTGACTGCACCCCGCAAGCCTGGCCGCGCGATCGGTGCCGCGCTGATTGCCGCTGCCATCGCGCTGACCGTCGTAGCTTCGGCCGGACCGACCGTGGCCGACGAGACCGCCAGCCCGGCCGACTCGCTGGCCGCCGCGAAGGCGCGGGTGACGCACCGGATCGACCTACGGCTGGCCGCGCTGGCCCACCTCGACCGGCGCGCCGATCGGGCCGAGCACCTCTCCGCCGAGCACCGCGACACGCTCGCCGTGCTGATCGACGAGAACGTGGCCGGGCTGACCGAGTTGCGCGGTCAGGTCGCGGAGGCGAGCACGCGCGAACAGCTGCGCGCCGACGTCAAGAGCATGGTGCAGGACCACCGGGTCTTCGTCCTGGTGCTGCCTCAGGTGCGGCTCACCCTTGTCGCCGACCGAGAGCTGGCCGTGGTCGAGCGGCTCGGTCAGGTGCACGACAGGCTCGCCAAGCTGATCGAGAAGGCCGAGGCGGATGGCCGCGATACCCGACGCGCTGCCGAGTCGATCGATGCGATGCAGGCCCAGCTCGACGCGGCCACCGAGGACGTGGCCGGTCAGGTGGATCGGTTGCTGGCGATCGAGCCGGGACCGGACGGGCCGGCCATCCGATCCGCCGTCGACGAGATCCGTGAATCGTTGCGGGCCGCACGCCAGGATCTTCGGGACGCGATCGGCATCGCCCGGCGGATCCGGGCCCTACTGCGCCACTCGGCCACGTGATCCGGCGGCCGCGGCTGCGAGTTCCGCGGTCGGTAAGCTCGGGCCGGGCGGTCGCCCGGGATCTGATCGCGGCTCGAGGGAGTACCACACGATGGCCAGCATCGACGCAGTCGTGGCACGGGAAATCCTGGATTCGCGCGGCAACCCCACGGTGGAGGTCGAGGTCGCCCTCGACGACGGCATCATCGCCCGCGCCGCGGTCCCGTCCGGCGCTTCCACCGGCGCATTCGAAGCGGTTGAGCTGCGCGACGGCGATCAGGCCCGGTACGGCGGAAAGGGCGTGCAGAACGCCGTCCTCGCCGTGCTCGACGAGATCGGACCGGAACTGCTCGGCTACGAGGCCGACGACCAGCGGCTCGTCGACCAGGCGCTGATCGACTTGGACGGCACCCGGGACAAGTCCAGGCTCGGGGCGAACGCCATCCTGGGCGTGTCGCTGGCCGTCGCCAAGGCCGCGGCGGACTCGGCCGACCTGCCGCTGTTCCGCTACGTCGGTGGCCCGAACGCGCATCTGCTGCCGGTGCCGATGCTCAACATTCTCAACGGCGGCGCGCACGCCGATACCGACGTCGACATCCAGGAGTTCATGATCGCGCCGATCGGCGCCGGGATGTTCGCCGAGGCGCTGCGCTGGGGAGCGGAGACCTACCACGCGCTCAAGTCGGTGCTGAAGAAGCGCGGACTGGCCACCGGGCTCGGCGACGAGGGCGGGTTCGCGCCCAACCTGCCGGCCAATCGGCAGGCACTCGACCTGATCATGGAGGCGATCGAACAGGCCGGTTATACGCCCGGCCGGGAGATCGCGCTCGCGCTCGACGTAGCGGCGAGCGAGTTCTACAAGGACGGCAGCTACGTTTTCGAGGGTGCGGCGCGCGCCGCCGACGACATGGCCCAGTACTACGAGCAGTTGGTCGCGGACTATCCACTTGTCTCGATCGAGGACCCGCTGAGCGAGGACGACTGGGCCGGCTGGAAGGCGCTGACCGAGCGGCTCGGCGAGCGGGTGCAACTGGTCGGTGACGATCTGTTCGTGACGAACCCGGAACGGCTGCGGCGCGGCATCCAGGAGCGGTCCGCCAACGCGCTGTTGGTCAAGGTCAACCAGATCGGAACGCTCACCGAGACGCTGGACGCGGTGGCGCTGGCGCATCGCAGCGGGTTCGCGACGATGATGAGCCACCGGTCGGGGGAAACCGAGGACACCACGATCGCCGACCTGGCGGTTGCGACGAACTGCGGCCAGCTCAAGACCGGAGCTCCGGCCCGTTCCGAGCGAGTGGCCAAGTACAACCAGCTGCTCCGGATCGAGGAGGAGCTCGACGACGCCGCCAGGTACGCCGGCGCCGGGACGTTCCCACGCTTTACGCTCGCTTGACCCGATCGCCTGGGCGACATGCCATCATGTGATCACTTTCGGTGTTCGGAGGGAGTTCGGTCGTGGGCGAGCGGGTCAGCTTCGCCAGCAACGGCGAGCGCTGCGATGGATATCTGGCAATTCCCGGCGGCGGGTCCGGCCCGGGCGTGGTGGTCATTCAGGAGTGGTGGGGACTGGTCGGTCATGTCACCGCACTCGCCGACCGATTCGCCGACGCCGGCTATCTAGCGCTCGCTCCGGACCTCTATCACGGCGCGGTCGCCAGCGAGCCCGACGAAGCGCGCAAGCTGTTGATGGCGCTGGCCATGGACCGCGCCGCCAAAGACATCGCCGGTGCGGCGAGCTATCTGGCCGGACGGCCGGAACACCGGGGCGGGGTCGGAGTAGTGGGCTTCTGTATGGGCGGCTCGCTGGCCCTGTGGACCGCGACACTGTCCGGCGACGTCACCGCCGCGGTTGGTTTCTACCCACCCATGGACTGGAGTCGGCTGTCCCCGCGCTGGAGCAACTACGCCGGCAAGGCCGCCATGATCCATACCGCGGAGAGCGACGGCGGATCGAGCGCCTCCGGGATCCGCACCGCGGTCGAGTCCATCACCGCAGCTGGTGGGCAGGTTCAGGTATACGACTATCCGGGCACCCAGCACGCGTTCTTCAACGACGAACGACCCGAGGTCTACGATCCAGACGCAGCGGGGCTGGCCTGGGGGCGAACACTGGAACTCTTCGGCCGGCGACTACGGGAGGCGACTTGACGACGAATTTGGGCGCCGAATCAAGCTTTTCGGTGTCCTGATGCGTCACACATCACGGGTTCTGCAACGAGGAGCAGCCGGAGGTCTACGATCCCGAGGCGGCAGCGCTCACCTGGACGCGCACCCTCGACCTGCTCGACAGCGGCTGCGGTCGCCCGGCTAGCTGCCGCGCTGGTTCGCCACGCGGAGGCAGCGGTCCGCGGCATTCCGGCCCGGCTGTCGGATACTGGGGCGGCAAGCCGGAGTCGGGAGGAGAGGAGCCGCCACCGTGAGCGCTCCCCGTCGCAATTCCGGCGCCCGGGCCGGCCCGCGGAGCCGCAATCGGCCCGCCGACGCACCCGCCGGGGCCCGGCCAGACCGTCTCACCGGACCGCCCGGACCCGCTCGGGTCGCGCCGAAGACAACGAAGACCACCAAGGCCACGAAGGCCGCGGGTCTGCGCCGCCGACCTGGCCCGTCCGGGGCGCCATCGGACGCGGGGGAGCGCCGCCGGCGCACCCAGCTCACCGGCCGAGCGGCCGTGCTCGCGCTGGTGCTGGTCGCGCTCGGCCTGTCCCTGGCGTACCCGATCCGGCAGTACTACGGTCAGCGCGCGGAGATCGCCCAGATGCGCGAGCAGGTGCGCCGCCAGGAACAGCGGGTCGCGGAGCTGCAGGCGGAGCGGGATCGCTGGAGTGACCCGGCCTACATCCGAGCCCAGGCCAGAAAGCGGTTGCACTACTGCATGCCGGACGAAACCTGTTTCGTGGCCGTCAATCCACCAGCGACTCGGACCGGACGGTGAACGAGGCGGACACCGCTGCCGTAGCCGCGCAACTTGGCCGGAAGCCGCGTGGCCTGCGGTCGGTTGCGCACCGCTGCAAGTGCGGCCTGCCGGACGTGATCGAGAGCTCCCCCCGACTCCCTGACGGCACCCCGTTCCCGACGCTGTACTACCTGACCTGCCCGCGGGCGACTGCTGCGGTCAGCCGGCTCGAGGCAGCCGGCCGGATGCGCGAGCTGACCGAGCGGCTGGCGGCCGACCCCGAGTTCGCAGCCGGCCAGGCCCGGGCACACTGGGACTACTTGGAGCGTAGGGAGGCACTGGGCCGGGTCCCCGAGATCGCTGGGATTTCGGCCGGCGGCATGCCGGACCGGGTCAAGTGCCTGCACGTATTAGTCGCGCACGCGCTCGCGGCCGGGCCGGGAGCCAACCCGGTAGGCGACGAGGTGCTGGCCGAGCTGCCCGAGTGGTGGCAGGACGGGCCGTGCGTGGACAGCTCATGACCCGGGTCGCCGTGATCGACTGCGGGACGAACTCGATCCGGCTGCTCATCGCGGATGTCGCCGGCCGCGACGG
>DATFRM010000159.1:0-8409 GCA_035263265.1 Actinomycetes bacterium | reverse complement strand
AACTGGTAGAGCCCGTAGTGGCCGTTCGGGTTCACCGCGCGTGGGTTGCCGCCGGACTCGCACTGGGCGAGCGCCGCCCAGTTCAGACCCTCCGCACCGGTGTGCGGCCACGGCCCGGTGCCGACCCGCAGCACCTGGGCGATCGGGCGCCGGATGATCGTGCGATCCAACTCCCGCCTTATTGCCCATTGGCCGTTCCGCCGGACCAGCTCGTAGGTCACGTCAGCGGTGCCGTCCCGGCCGATCCGGCTGACCTTGACCAGGCCGAGCGAAAGCGACGAGTCGTTCACCCGCTTCACTTCGCGGTGGAGAGTCTCCCGGCGGGTCTCCATTTTGCCGCTGATCTGGAAGACCCGAATCCGTACGCCGGCCTTGGGGAAACTGTCGATCGCGGGCGCGACGAAGTCCCGCGCGGTGACCTTGATGCCGGCTTCCGTCAGCGCCTCGCCGACGGTGCCCGCGGTGGTCACGAACGTCTTCGGCCGGTGCTTCTCGACCGACACCGTGACCCGGCGCGGCAGCCGTACCTGGAACTCCAGCCCACCCCGGCCGATCGGCGCCGACCGGGACACCGAGACGAATGCGCCGTCGTCGCGAACCTTCAACTGCTCCAGCGCTTCGGCCACGTTGGTCGCGGTCACCCATACCTGTCGGCGCTCGCCGTCCACCGTGATCGTGACCTGCCGGCCGTACCGGATCGAGATGTGCGTGCCGTCGTTGACCTCGCTGGCCAGTCCGGGGCCGACGATGTCGTGCGCTCCGACGCTGATGTCGTGCGCGTCGAGTACCCCGTCCACCGTGGTCGCGAAGCTGTGCACCAGCCGCGCTTCACCGTCCACGGACAGCACCACGGTCTTGTCCAGGTTGACGAAGGCCGTGGTGCCGCCTACCAGCCCGATCATGACCATGATCTGCAGCGCTAATCGAAGGGGGGACCTGAGCACGCCTCTCCAGACCTCGCACCACCCGGGCACGAGGACCTGATCCGGGCCCGCGGTAGCCGGAGGATGCCGCCGCCGCAGCTGCCGGCCGGCAATGCCTCGCCCGCGTCACCCGGGGTCGCCCGACCCCGGCCAACAGTCCACGCACGCTAGCGAAGTCGCCCAGGCGCCGCAATCAGCTCAGTGGGTCAAGCCCGAACACAAGATTGCCGTTGCTGGCCAAGGCGGCACACAGCTTCTCCTCGCCGATCGCCCTGACCTCGGCCATTGCCCGGACGGTCCACGGAACCAAGTAGGGAGCGTTGCGCCGGCCCCGATACGGCACCGGGGTGAGGAACGGCGCATCGGTCTCGACCAGGATCAACTCGAGCGGCGCGAGGGCCAGCGCCGCGCGCAGCGGCCGTGCACTGGGGAAGGTGACGTTCCCCGCGAAAGACATGTAGTACCCGCGCTCGGCACATGTCGCCGCAAGGTCGGCATCGCCCGAAAAGCAGTGGAACACCACTCGATCCGGCGGCCCGGCATCGGCGAGTACCCGCAGCACATCCGTATGCGCGTCCCGGTCGTGGATCACCAGTGCCTTGCCGTGCCGCTTGGCGATCTCGATATGCGCCCGGAACGACCGCTCCTGCGCCGGGCGGCCTGCCTCTCCGGTGCGGTAGTAGTCCAGCCCGGTCTCCCCGACCGCGCGCACCTGGGGCAACGCCGCAAGTGCGTCGATCTCCGCCAGCGCCGCATCGAGCCCGGCATCACCGGCCGGTGCCCGGTCCGGATCCGCGCTCCACCCGTCCGGATCGCCGGCCACGATCCGCGGCGCCTCGTTCGGGTGCAGTGCGACGGTGGCCCACACTTCGGCCTCGGCGCCGGCCAGGTCCGCGCCCCAGCGCGAGGACGCGACGTCCACTCCGACCTGGATCAGCGGCCGGATCCCGACCGCGGCAGCGGCCGCAAGAGACTCGGCCACCTCGGCGTCCTGCAGATCAAGGTGAGTGTGACTGTCCGCGACCGGCAGCGGGAGCGCCGGCGGCGGGGGCGGGGCAGGCGGCACAGGCTGCGGATCCCCCGGCGCCGCACCCTCGTCCCGGCGACTGCGGACGGGCATTAAGTCGTGTCTCCTGGATCTTGGTGGATGCGGGCGGTGATGCAGGCGCCGTCCGGCAAGGCCGAGGAGGAGTCGATGCTGGTGTTATCGGCGACGACGAGAACGTAGCCGGTCGTCGCCTGGGTGCCGGTCCGGGCCGCCGAAGATCTGGGAGACACGACTCTAACCGGATGTGCCGCGGGCCAGCCGGTCGAGCTCCTCGTCGACGATCGACGCATCCAGCTTCTTGAACACCGGTGTCGGCGGGTGCAGTGGCCGGCCGGCCGCGATCGGCCGGCTCTCCCAGCGCGCCTCGGCCGCGTCGTACTCGCCGGTCAGCACGCCGTAGGACGGGCCGCCCGCCTCGTCGACCTCGCGCAGCTCCGGCATCGCCGACCAGGTGCCGTCGTTGCCCAGCATTCGATGGACGGTGTCGCTCGAGTGCGGCAGGAACGGCGTCAGCAATGCCTTGCAGTCGTCGACGGCCTGCAGCGCTGTGTGCAGGATCGTGCCCATCCGATCCCTGTCGGTCTCGGTGAGCTTCCACGGCGCCTGGTCGGACAGGTACTTGTTCGCGGCCGCCACCACCCGCATCGCCTCGCTGATCGCCGCCTTCTGCCGGGAGCCGGCGAGCAGCTCGCCGACCGTGCCGAAACCGGCCCGGCTGGTCGCCAGCAGCTCCCGGTCGGCATCGGTCAGCTCACCTGGGGTGGGGATGCTGCCGAAGTTCCGCGCGGCCATCGAGATCGACCGGTTCACCAGGTTCCCCCAGCCGGCAACCAGTTCGTCGTTGTTGCGGCGAAGGAACTCGGCCCAGGTGAAGTCCGTGTCAGAGGTCTCCGGCCCGGCAACGGCGAGGTAGTAGCGCAGCGCGTCCGCGTCGTACCGGGCGAGGAAATCGTGTACGTAGATGACCACCGCACGGGACGAGGAGAACTTGCGGCCCTCCATAGTCAGGTACTCGCTGGATACCACCTCGCTGGGCAGGTCGAGCGCGCCCAGCGATCCCGGCGTGCCGTCGCGGGCCCCACGGCCGGAATAGCCGAGCAGCAGCGACGGCCAGATCACCGAGTGGAAAACGACGTTGTCTTTGCCCATGAAGTAATAGCTGGCCGCGTCCGGGTTCTGCCACCAGGCCCGCCAGGCGTCCGGATCGCCCGAACGCCGGGCCCACTCGAGGCTGGCGGACAGGTATCCGATCACCGCGTCGAACCAGACGTACAGCCGCTTGTCGCGACGATCCTCCCAGCCGGGCAGCGGGATCGGCACGCCCCAGTCCAGGTCCCGGGTAATCGCCCGCGGCTGCAGCTCGCCGACCAGGTTGAGCGAGAACTTGAGCACGTTCGGCCGCCACAACCCGGACTTGGACTGCAGCCACCTGCTCAGTTCATCGGCGAATGCCGGTAGGTCGAGGAAGAAGTGTTCGGTCTCGACGAACTTCGGCGTCTCCCCGTCGATGCGGGACCGCGGGTTGATCAGATCGGTCGGATCGAGTTGGTTGCCGCAGTTGTCGCACTGGTCACCACGAGCGCTGTCGTAGCCGCAGATCGGGCAGGTGCCTTCGATGTAGCGGTCCGGAAGGGTCCGGCCGGTGGACGGCGAGATCGCCCCGAGCGTGGTCCGCGGCGTGATGTACCCGTTGTCGTACAGGCCCTTGAAGAGCTCCTGGACGACCGCGTAGTGGTTGCGGGTCGTGGTTCGGGTGAACAGGTCGTAAGTCAGCCCGAGCGAGCGCAGGTCCTCGGAGATGAGCCGGTTGTACTTGTCCGCCAGCTCGCGTGCGGTCATGCCCTCCTGGTCGGCCGCCACCAGGATCGGGGTGCCGTGCTCGTCGGTGCCGCTGACCATCAGCACCTGGTTGCCGGCCATTCGGTGGTACCGGCTGAACACGTCCGAGGGCACGCCGAACCCCGCGACGTGCCCGATGTGCCGGGGGCCGCTGGCGTACGGCCAGGCGACCGCGGTCAAGATGTGACGGCTCTCGGGCATGGGTGAATCCTAGGCCGTGCCTGGTGGACCCTGGTGGATGCGGACAGTGATCCAGGCGGCGTCCGGTCCGCGCCGCCGAGGGCATACCGAAAACACGGCCTAAGCCGGGTCCGCACCGCGTTTGGCCGCTACTACGGCGTCGTAGACGGCCCGTTTGGGCTGCCCGATCTGCGCCGCGACCGCGGCGATCGCGTCCTTGCGCGACTGCCCGCCGGCCTCCCGCTCGGCGACCAGCACCTGCCACGCAGCCGGGTCTGGCGGGGATGCGAAGGCCCCAGCGGGCCGGCCGGCGACCACGATCGTGATCTCGCCGCGAACACCTGCGACGGCCCACTCGGCCAGCGCGGCCAGCTCGCCGCGACGGACCTCCTCGTACGTCTTGGTCAGCTCGCGGCACACCGCGGCAGACCGCTCGGCGCCGAACGCCTCGGCCATCGCGACCAGCGTGCCGGCCAGTCGGTGCGGCGCCTCGAAGAACACCATCGTGCGCGGCTCCGCGACCAGCGCCCGCAACGCGGTGGCCCGCTCCCCTGTCTTGCGCGGCAGAAAGCCCTCGAAGCAGAACCGGTCGACCGGTAGTCCGGAGACGGCGAGCGCGGTGAGCACGGCGGACGGTCCCGGCACCGCGGTGACCGGGATACCGGCCTCGATCGCGGCCCGTACCAGTCGGTACCCCGGATCGGACACCGCGGGCATGCCGGCATCGGTGACTAGTACGACGCGCTCGCCAGCCCGCAGCGCCTCGACCAGACCCGGGGTCCTGGTGACCTCGTTGCCGTCGAAATACGAGACCACCCGGGCCGAGGTGGACACTCCGAGCGCGGCCAGCAGCCGGCGCAGCCGCCGAGTGTCCTCGGCCGCGATCACGTCGGCCGCCGCCAGCTCCTGGCCCAGCCGCGGTGGCGCATCATCGAGGTCACCTATCGGCGTCGCGGCTAGCACCAGCCGGCCGGTAGCTTGCGCGGCTCCAGCGAACGCGGCGGCACCAGCGGACGCGGGTGCCCGGGCGGACGCGGCTGCGGCTGGCGCAGTTGCGGCCGACCGGTTCGGAGCACGATCGGAACGGCGGGTCACCCCGTCATTCAACCGCGCCCGCCACGGCACGCGCCCGGTACGGCGCGCGTCCAAGGCAAGATCGGAACCGCTCCGGCGAGTCCGGATCGGAAGGTACGTACGATTGCGCGGTGACGATGACCGAGTTGCCCGACGGCATCGATCCGCCGGCCGACACTCGAGTCGACCGGCGAGTCGGCCGAGCCGCTGATCGACACCCTGGGCGGGTGCCGGCGCTGCGGTTGCGGCACGCCAGGGCGGTGCGCCGGCACCGTGCGGACACGGTCATCCCCGACCTTCCCCCGCTGGCCGAACGGCTGTCCCCGCCGATGCCGCGCGGCGGCTGGGCCGGCTGGGCCGGACCGATCGCGATCGCCGCGGTCGCCGGGGTGCTGCGGTTCGTGCACCTCGGCTTCCCGAGAGCGTTCGTGTTCGACGAGACGTACTACCCGAAGGACGCGTACGCGCTGCTGAAATTCGGCAACGAGCGTGCGTACATCGCCGCGGACCAGGCTAACCAGCGCATCCTCGACGGCAACTTCGATGTGTTCAAGGGCGGTCCGAGCTACGTTGTGCATCCACCGCTGGGCAAGTGGATCATGGCCGTCGGCGAATGGATCTTCGGCTTCAACCCGTTCGGCTGGCGCTTCATGGTGGCACTGCTCGGCACGCTCTCGGTGCTGATGGTCGCCCGGATCGGCCGCCGCCTGACCCGCTCGAACCTGCTCGGCTGCGTGGCCGGGCTGCTGCTTGCCATCGACGGGCTCGCGCTGGTGATGAGCCGGACCGCGCTGCTCGACGGCATCCTCATGTTCTGGGTGCTGGCCGCGTTCGGCTGCCTGCTGCTGGATCGGGACCAGACCCGGTCCCGGCTGGCCACGATGGTGTCCCGACCGGGCTGGACGCCGGATCGCGACCTGCTCGGACCGCGGTTGGGGTGGCGACCGTGGCGGCTGGCAGCCGGGGTATGTCTGGGCGCGGCAGTGGCAACGAAGTGGAACGGCCTGGGCTTCATCATCTTCTTCGGCGTGCTCACGGTGCTCTGGGACATGGGCGCGCGCCGGGCAGTCGGGGTGCGCTGGCCGGCCCGCGGCGCACTGGTCCGGGACGCGCTGCCGGCATTCGCCGCGGTGGTACTGGTGGCGGTCGTGGTCTACGTGGCGGCGTGGACCGGCTGGTTCGCGTCGGACGACAGCTACTTCCGGCACTGGGCGGACGATCGGGCGACCAGCTATGGCTTCATTCCGGACTCGATCCGCAGCTTGTGGCACTACCACGCCGAAGTGCTCCGGTTCCACCGCGGATTGAGCTCGCCGCACATCTACCAGTCGCATCCGGCCGGTTGGCTGGTCGTGGCCCGGCCGGTGTCGTTCTTCTACAACAGCTTCGACCCCGGGCAGGCGGGCTGCTCTGCGTCCGGTGGTTGCAGCCGGGCGATCCTCGGGCTCGGCACGCCGACACTGTGGTGGCTTGGCCTGATCGCGTTCGGCTACTGCCTGTGGCGCTGGATCGGCCGCCGGGATTGGCGGGCCGGTGCGGTGCTGGCCGGGCTGGCTGCGGGCTACTTGCCGTGGATCTACTTCGCGGAGCGCACGATCTTCTACTTCTACGCGGTCGTGTTCGTGCCGTTCACGGTGCTGGCGATCAGCATGATGCTCGGCGCCATCATCGGCCCGCCGGACGCCTCACCGCGCCGGCGCGGCATCGGCATCGGCGTCGCCGGCGGGCTGGTCGTGCTCGTGCTGCTGACCTTCGTCTGGTTCTGGCCGATCTACACCGCCGAGATGATCCCGACCGACCAGTGGCGGCAGCGGATGTGGTTCCACACCTGGATCTGAGCCGGCAGGCGCCCGGGTGGCCCCTAACGAAGGGTCCGCTGGTAGGCCAGGCACCTCTCGTACGTAGACAGCAGTCCGGCCTCGGCGACCCCTGCCAGCGTGGGCGCCGACGCGTCCTTGGCAGACAGGATCGGCTCGATGTCGGCCGGCCAGGCGATGCCCAATGCCGGGTCAAGCGGGTTGATTTCGTGCTCGCGCTCCGGCAGGTACGGCTGCGAGCACAGGTACACCAGGGTCGCGTCGTCGGTCAGTCCCATGAACGCGTGTCCGAGCCCTTCGGCGAGGTACATCGCCTGCCCGAATTCGGCATCAAGCTCCACGGCCTCGACCCGGCCGAACGTCGGCGAGCCCATCCGGACGTCGACGACCACGTCGAGCACCACCCCGCGCACGCAGGTCAGGTATTTTGCCTGGCCCGGCGGGACGTCGGCATAGTGCACGCCGCGCACCGTCCCGCGCCGGGACACCGACAGGTTGGCCCGGTCAACTGCGAGCCGGTGGCCGAGATCGCCGAGGAACTCCGAGGTCCGGAACCATTCCAGGAACCGACCGCGGTCGTCGGCGCGAATCTGGGGCCGGAACAGGTACGCGCCGTCGATGCTCAGCTTCTCCATGGCGCCGCCATGGTATGGCGCGAACCACCGCCGCTCAGTGCCAGAGCTCCCGCACGGTCGCGTCGTACGCCTGCTCCGATCCGGACGCTGACAGCAAGGCTTCAGCGCCTGCGTCGTCCTCCTGGCTGCGGGCCAGGTCGGACCGGCCGAGGTACCGCTTCCAGGCGAAGTAGTAGATCAGCGCCCGCCTGCGGTTTCGGCCGAGATCGCTCGGTACCGGATGCCAGTGCTGGTCGAACAGGGGACCATCCCCCACAAAAAAGCGGACCAGTGCCCGCAGCCGGGTGAGCGCAACGGGCCGTACCGGGCGGCTGACCAGATATCGGTGACCCAGGGCCGGGCCGATCGCCTCGTCCAGCGCGGCGGCAAAGCGAGCGTTCTCGCTCGCATCGCCGCGGGCCAGGCTGCAGCGCAGCATCCCGCCGGCCCGCGGGGTGAGCGTGATCGAGGCGGCCGCGGCCGTGCTGATCTCTCCCAGCTCCACGTACGTCTCGGCCACCGCAGCGGCCACCCGGTCCAATGGCAGCTCGGGCGGGTACGCCAGATCGGTCGCTGACCGCCGCAGCGCGGAAAGCGCGGTGTCCGGCGGCGGGAGCAGGGGTGGCGTCAACGCCACCAGGTGCGCCACCGACGGGATCGTCTGGGCCGAGGCTTGCCGGAGTGGCCGGACCAGCAGCACCGGGACGTCCTCGCCGATGTATGGCGTGCCGATCCGCCAGCGTGCCCGTGCGCCGGCCAGATCCACCGAGCGGGCGAGCACGGCCGCGTTGAGTGCGCCGAACGTGCTCTGCTCGGGTGGCGCGAACGGGGTCAGCGCCGGATGGATATGCGAGACCCCGGTCTCGATGCTGCCATCCTCGCACGGCGCGTGCAGATGGCCGTGCCTGCGGACG
>DATFRM010000158.1:0-10617 GCA_035263265.1 Actinomycetes bacterium | reverse complement strand
GTCATCGAGGTCCGCCCGGTCGTCGAGCACTGAGCTCGGGAGCTGCTGGTCAGCGTCGGGGGGACGCGCTGTGGCCTTGGCCGAGTCGGCGGGCCAGCAGCTCCCGTTCGGCTGGGTTTGTGGCCAGCTCGAGCGCTCGCTTGTCGGCCAGCACGGCCTCCTCGGATCGGCCCAGCTCGCGTAGCAGCTCACCCCGGACCGCGTGCCAGAGCCGGTAGTCGCGCAGCTCGCTCTCCAACGCGTCGAGCTCGGTCAGCGCGACCGCGGCGCCGTCGGTGTACCGGGTCGCGACCGCCCGATTGAGCCGGATCACCGGGGACGGGGTCAGCTGATCCAGCCGGTCGTACAGGAGCCGGATCTGCGGCCAGTCGGTATCCGGGTAGCTAGCTGACTGGGCGTGCAACGCCGCGATCGCGGCCTGCAGCTGATACGGACCCGGTCGCCGCATCGCGATCGCGGTGTCGAGCAGCTCGGCCGCCGATCTGATCGCCGCCTGGTCCCAGCGGGACCGGTCCTGGTCGGCAAGCTGGACCAGCCGGCCCCACCCGTCGAACCGGGTTGCCGCCCTGGCTTGGTGCAGGATGATCAGGGCGCGCAGCCCGAGCACCTCGGGCTCGCGCGGCATCAGCCGGTGCAGGAGCGCGGCCAGCCATTGGGCGGTCGCGGCCAGATCGTGCCGGGCCGGCTCGTGCCTGCTGCTGGTCAGGTAGCCCTCGTTGAACAGCAGGTAGACCACACCGAGCACCTCGTCGAGCCGGCCGCCGAACTCGTCCGGATCGGGCACCGCGAACCGCACCTCGCGCTCCTGCAAGAGCCGCTTGGCCCGGGTCAGCCGCTGGCTCATGGTGGCTTCCGGTTGTAGGTAGGCGGCCGCCACCTCGGCCGTGGTCAGCCCGCACACGCTGCGCAGCGTCAGCGCCACCTGCGACTCGCGCGGCAGCTCCGGCGAACAACACGCGAAGATCAACCCGAGCAGGTCGTCTGAGTCCGCGGCCGGGTCGGGCCAGCTCTGCGCGATCAGCGCCAGCTTCTCCCGACCGGCCCGCTCGCGGCGCAACCGGTCGATCCCCTTGCGCTTGGCCGTGGTGGCCAGCCAGCCGCCTGGATTAGCCGGGACCCCGGCTACCGGCCAGTGCTCGGCCGCCTCGACCAGCGCATCCTGCAGGAGCTCCTCGGCCAGGTCGAGATCGCCGAGCCGGTGCGCGAGGGCACCGCGCAGCTGAGCCGATTCGGTCCGATAGACACGCTCGAGGTCGGCAAGCGCCGGCGATGGCGGCACCGGCTGGAGTTGCGGCTGCACAGCCGCAAGTGTCGCAGAGCCCACCGACACATCCGGCCACCCTCTTGCGAACTCATTGCCAGCTGCTCAGAGCGGTGCTGCTCAGCAGCAGCAACCCGACCAGTAACAGCAGCCAGCCGACGATCGCAGTGGTTCTCGCAATGCGAGACATGATCGGTCCCCGTTCAGTTGGACGAGCTCCAACATCAACTGACGCTATGACCCCCGTCGGTTGTTCCCCATCCGGCGGCCACCCTGGTTCTAGGTAGGGGTAGCCCCCGATCTTTGTCGGGGTGGAGAGACGGGGTCAGGCCAGCCGGAGTTCCACGAACGGAATGGTGTCGCCCGGAAGGACATACCGCTCGATCTCGACGAAGCCGTGGCGGAGTGCGAACTCGACTCCGTCGGCGTTGGACGCGAGGACCGCGGTCTCGATCACCTGCGCACCCAGCTCGCGCGCCTTTGCCAGGCCGCGCTGGTAAATCTGCGTGCCAAAGCCCCGCCGCCGCTGCTCGGGAAGTACCCGCGCGATCACTGTCGCTGTCACCGAATCGCCGGTCGGCGGCCGAACCGTTGAGCAACCCACCGCCACCCCGTCCAGGTACGCGACTTCGAGATGGTGACGCCCAGCCCGCTCACCGACCTCGTCGACCGACAGCGGATCCGTGGGGATGATCAGATTGTGGATGCGCTGCCAATCGGCCAGGACGGCCTCGCCACCGGCCGGCTGGACCTGCTCGAAGTGGAGCTCGGGCACGATCCGCTTCAGGCGCCCATCGCGTGCACGCCGCCATCCACGTGCACGATCTCGCCGGTGGTCCGCGGGAACCAGTCGGACAGCAGCGCGACCACCGCCCGGGCCGGCGGTTCGGGGTCGGACAGATCCCACCCGATCGGAGCGCGGGTGGACCAGACCCCCTCGAACTCGTCGAAGCCGGGGATGGACTTGGCCGCCATCGTCCGCACCGGACCGGCCGCGACGAGGTTCACCCGCACGCCGGACGGGCCGAGATCGCGGGCCAAGTAGCGGGTGCAGGACTCCAGTGCGGCCTTGGCCACGCCCATCCAGTCGTACTTGGGCCAGGCCACCGCCGCGTCGAAGTCCATCCCGACGATCGACGCACCGCCGTCGCCGAACAGCGGCCGGCTGGCCATCGCCAATGACTTCAGCGAATACGCCGAGATCTGCAGCGCGGTCGCCACGTCCGGCCACTCGGTGTTGAGGAAGTTGCCGCCGAGCGCCGCCTCGGGCGCGTACCCGATCGAGTGCACCACCCCGTCCAGGCCGTCGACGTGGTCGCGGACCCGGTCGGCCAGCGCGTCGAGGTGCGCATCATCGGTGACGTCAAGCTCGATCACCGGGGCCTCGGCCGGCAGCCGCTTGGCCACCCGCTCGACCAAGCTCATCCGGCCGAACCCGGTCAGTACCACCTGCGCGCCCTCGGTCTGGGCGAGCCGAGCAATGTGAAACGCGATCGAGGCGTCGGTGATCACGCCGGTGACGAGAACGCGCTTGCCATCCAGGATGCCCATCAGTGCCCCATTCCGAGTCCGCCGTCGACGGGAATGACCGCGCCGGTGATGTAGGCCGCGTCGTCGCTGGCCAGGAATCGCACCACTGAAGCGATCTCGTCCGCGGTCGCATACCGGCCGAGCGGCACCTGGCCGAGGATGGCTTGCTGCCGCTCCTGCGGGAGTGCCGCGGTCATGTCGGTGGCCACGAACCCGGGTGCCACCACGTTCGCCGTGATGTTGCGGGAGCCGAGCTCGCGCGCCACCGAGCGGGCGAAGCCGACCAGGCCCGCCTTGCTGGCCGCGTAGTTCGCCTGCCCGGCCGAGCCGAGCAGCCCGACCACCGACGATATGAAGATCATCCGGCCCTTCCTGGCCCGGATCATCGTCTTGGCGGCCCGCTTGGCCACCCGGTACGACCCGGCCAGGTTCGTCTCGAGCACCGCGCCGAAGTCCTCGTCGCTCATCATCAGTAGCAGCTTGTCCCGGGTGATACCGGCGTTGGCAACCAGCACCTCGACCGGACCGTGCGCGGCCTCGACCTCGCTGAACGCGGCCTCGACAGCGGCCGGATCGGTGACGTCGGCCTTGACTCCGAGCAAGCCGGCCGGCGGCTCGCCAGTGCGGTACGTGATCGCAACCTGGTCACCGGTGTCGGCGAACCCGCGGGCGATCGCCAGCCCGATGCCCCGGTTTCCACCGGTAACGAGTACGGAACGGCTCATGGCTCACGGACGCTACCGGCTGGCAGCGTGCCGTGGGAATCCGACCCGGCCGGATCGGCGCCGAGGTGCCGTGGCAGACGCATGGCAGGATCCTTGCCGAGGCCACTGATGGCCGGTGCACCGGTTCAACCGCTGGAGTGATCAGATGCCACGTCAGGTCGACGAGTCGTTCACCGCACTCCCGTTGCGGCAGCTGGCCGATGCGGCGCTGCAACGAGCTCGCGAGCTCCGCGCCGAGCATGCCGACTTCCGGGTGGAGCGAGTGCGCAGTCAGTACCTGCGGCTGCGGGACGGCCGATTGGAGACCGCACACGACGGCGAGGACACCGGTTTCGCGGTCCGGGTCGTGCACGAGGGCAGCTGGGGATTCGCCTCGGCGGTGGACCTGAGCCCCGACGCCGTGGCCAAGGCCGCGCAAACCGCAGTGGAACTGGCGCAGCTGTCCGCCGGACTGTCCAGCGAACGGATCGAGCTGGCCGACGAGCCGGCGTACGGCGATGTGCACTGGGTGTCGGCGTACGAAGTCGACCCGTTCGACATCGCCGACCGGGACAAGATCGGCTGGCTCGCCGCACAGAGCGCCGGGCTGCTCGCCCACGACGGGGTCGCGCACGTCGACGCAACCCTGTTCGCGGTCAAGGAGCAGAAGTTCTACGCCGATCTGGCCGGCACCACCGCCACCCAGCAGCGAGTCCGGATCGGTCCGGAGTTCAGCGCGACCGCGATCGACAAGGAGAGCGGCCGGTTCGACACGATGCGCACGAACGCGCCACCGGTCGGCCGTGGCTGGGAGTTCGCGACCGGCGCTGACGGCGCCTGGGACTGGACCGGCGAGTTGGCTCAGCTGCCCGGCTGGCTGGCCGAGAAGATGGCCGCGCCGAGCATCGAGTCGGGCCGTTACGACCTGGTCATCGACCCGACCAACCTGTGGCTGACCATCCACGAGTCGATCGGACACGCCACCGAGCTCGACCGCGCGCTTGGCTACGAGGCGGCGTACGCGGGCACCTCGTTCGCGACGTTCGACCGGCTCGGCTCGCTGCGGTACGGCAGCCCGCTCATGCAGGTGACCGGCGACCGCACGGTCGAGCACGGGCTCGCCACGATCGGCTACGACGACGAGGGCGTGGCCGGTCAATCCTGGGACCTGATCAAGGACGGCGTGCTGGTCGGCTACCAGCTGGACCGGCGGATGGCCCGGCTGAAGGGGCTCGGCCGCTCCAACGGCTGCGCGTTCGCCGACTCGCCCGGGCACGTACCGATCCAGCGGATGGCGAACGTCTCGCTGCAACCGAACCCGGCCGGCGGCTCGACCGACGATCTGATCGCCGGCGTGGACAACGGCATCTATGTGGTCGGCGACAAGTCCTGGTCCATCGATATGCAGCGCTACAACTTCCAGTTCACCGGCCAGCGGTTCTACGCGATCCGAGGCGGCCGGCTCGCCGGGCAGCTACGCGATGTCGCCTACCAGGCCACCACCACCGACTTCTGGGGGTCTATGGCCGCGGTTGGCGGGCCGCAGACCTACCTGCTACACGGCGCGTTCAACTGCGGTAAGGGCCAGCCGGGCCAGGTCGCGGCGGTCAGCCACGGCTGCCCGAGCGCGATGTTCACCTCGGTCAACATCCTCAACACGCTCCAGGAGGCCGGACGATGAGCGACCGCACGGCGATGACCGCGCAGGACACGGTCGAGCGAGTACTCGAGCTGTCCAAGGCCGACGGCTGCATCGTGATCGCGGACGAGGAGAGCAGCGCGAACTTGCGCTGGGCCGGCAACACGCTGACCACGAACGGTGCTACCAGCTCTCGCCAGCTCACCGTGATCGCCTCGGTCAACGGTGCGACCGGAGTGGCGGCCGGCGTCATCTCGCGCAGCAACGTCACCGCCGACGAGCTGGAATCGGTGGCGCGCGCGGCCGAGGCGGCCGCGGCCGGCGCTGGTCCGGCTGACGACGCGTTTGCGCTCGTCGAGCCCGGTGGCGGTGCCGGCGAGCACGGTTGGGCCGATCCGCCGGCCGAGACCGACATCCAGGTCTTCGGCCGGTTCGCGCCCGAGCTCGGCGAGGCATTCGCCCGGTCCAGGGCTGCCGGGCGCCGGCTGTACGGCTTCGCCGAGCACCGCACCACCACTAGCTACCTGGGCTCGTCGACCGGTCTGCGACTGCGGCACGACCAGCGCTTCGGCAGCGTGACCGTGAACGGCAAGGCCGAGCCCGGCGGTTCGGCCTGGGTCGGGGCCGCCACCGACGACTTCAGGGATGTCGACGTGGCCGCGCTTGACGCCGACCTGGCCCGCCGGCTCGAGTGGGGCCGGCGCACGGTCGACCTGGCCCCGGGCCGCTACGAGACGTTGCTGCCGCCCGCCGCGGTCGCGGACCTGATGATCCCGCTGTACTGGTTCGCCGGCGGCCGGGACGCGGAGGAGGGGCACACCGTGTTCTCCCGGGCCGGCGGCGGCACCCGCATCGGCGAGCGGCTGGCCGAGCTGCCGGTGACGTTGCGCAGCGACCCGAGCGCGACCGCGCCCGGACTCACCTGCGCGCCGTTCGCGCTGACCCACGCCTCCGTCCGAACCGAGTCCGTGTTCGACAATGGACTGCCGCTGGCCCCGACGAACTGGATCAGTGACGGCACGCTGACCACGCTGATCCACACCCGTTCGTCCGCGAGCGAGCTCGGCGCGAGCGTCGCCCCGCCGATCGGCAACCTGATCCTCGACGGTCCGGCCGGCGGTCGGACTCTGCCAGAGATGATCGCCGCCACCGAGCGCGGGTTGCTGCTCACCTGCCTGTGGTACATCCGCGAGGTCGACCTGGAGACGCTGCTGCTTACCGGACTGACCAGGGATGGTGTCTACCTGATCGAAGGCGGCGAGGTCGCCGGGCTGGTGACGAACTTCCGGTTCAACGAGAGCCCGGTCGACCTTCTCGGCCGACTCGCCGAGGTGGGTCGCACCGAGGTGACGCTGCCGCGCGAGTGGGACGAGTACGGTGCGCGGACGGCGATGCCGCCGATCCGGATCCCGGATTTCAACATGAGCACGGTCAGCGAGGCGCAGTAGGCGCGTCGTCACAGTGCGAGACGCCGTGGGACTCGATAAAGTGCCATGTCTAGCCCGGGTGGGGCTCCCGGCTCCAGACGGGATTCCGACTACATTCCGCGTTGAGGCGAGCTCGTGGACAGTCAATCTGGTTTCACCTCAGGCACCGACCACGCGACGGAGGGGCGCCCTTCGCCGGAGGCGCTCGGGCTGCTGCGTGACGACGTAGTGCGCCGCGGGTTCGCGCTCGTTGGCGTGGCCGAACGAATGCGGACGGCCGAGTTCACCGCGATCTATCGGCCAGAGCTAACCGCCCAGGCCACCCGCACCCGGGACACTATGCGACCGTTGACGCGATGGCACGGCCCGGGTGGTCAGTACTTCGAGATCATGGAGCGCGACGCCAACTTCACCCGAGTGCGACGCGTGCTGGACTACGTGATGCCGGGCGACCGCGTCCTGGACATCGGCTCCGGCCGTGGCTACCTGTGCGGGGCGATGCTTCGGGACAGCCCTCTCGCCAGCTACGTCGGGATCGACATCGTCGAGAGGGATGTCCAGGCGGCGAAATCCATGATCGAGGTCAACAACCTCGGTCACCACGACGCCCAGTTCGAGATCAAGAACGTGTACGACCTCACGCCCGAGTGGGTGGCCAAGCACGATCCGACCTTGGTCGTCATGTTCGAGATGCTGGAGCACGTCCCGGACGCCGAGGCCGCCCTGAGCACGGTGGCCGGCTGCCTGTCACCGGACGCGGCGCTGGTCTTCACGGTGCCGTTGCGCGGTCGGCTCGAGCAGGTATGGGGGCACCTGTCGCGGTTCGACGTGGGTCGGCTGCGCCGGATGTGCGAGCAAGCGGGCCTGCAGGTCCAGTACGTGGAGATCATCTACGATGCCTGGGCCGCGGTCATGGTCACCAGATCGGACGCGGTCAGTCCGCGCCTGCTTCACGTGCTCGGCCAGGAACCGCCGCCGGTCGATCCCGGGCACCCCGTGCTGGACTTCGTCCGGATCAAGGACCGCGTCCGGGTGTCGCGGGTGCGCCAAGCGGCCAGGAGGGTAGAGGTTACCGCGGAGAACACCGGCACCCGGGTCCGGGTGCAGAGCTCTCGCAACCCGTTCCGTGCAGCATCCGGCGGACTTAGCTTCGATCTCGACGGAGACCGGGCAGTGCGGTTCGAGGTGGAGTTCGAGCAACCGGGAAGCATTCGTGAAGTGCGCGTGAAGCTGAGCGACGACTGCGGTAGGCCAGTCGCCCGCTGGCTGTGGAAGTGTGGTCCGGGGCGCCGCTCGCTGCCGACAAAGCACCACACCTACGTGCTCACGCCGGGCGAGCCAACCGGGCACTTCAAGCCGGTTGGCACGGTCAAGACCGGGACCGCTATCCAGGCCGACATCGTCATCAAGGTCGCCCCGACCAGATCCGCGGGGTTCACGCTGCTTCGCGTCGCGTCACTGCGAGCCCGCCCGGCCGGCTAGCCCCGGCCGACTCGGCTAGCACCGGCCGTCGCGGCCAGGCCGCTCTCGCCGCCGGTCCGGCTCGCTAGGCATCCTCGAGGCGGAACCCGACCTTCAACCCGACCTGCACGTGGTCGATCGCACCGTCCACCAGGTGGCCGCGGATCTCGGTGACCTCGAACCAATCCATGTGCCGCAGTGTCTGCGCCGCCCGGCGTAACCCGTTGCGGATCGCTTCGTCCACGCCCTCCGGGGAAGTGCCGACGATCTCGGTGACCCGGTACGTGCGGTTGGCCATCTGTGCCTCCGTTGAACTCGCCTTGATATCGCGGGGTCGTGCGGGACCCGTAGTGGCTGCCGGCCCGGGTCAGCCGTACGGTGTAACCAAGGAGGACAGCATGCCGCGCAAGCAGCCGGAGCCGACGGTGTATCCCATCACCGGCGCGCGCCGGTCGCTGTCCGATGATGTGGCACACCGGCAGACCCGCTACGTGATCTCCATGAGTATCCGTACGGTTTGCTTCGTGCTTGCGGTCGTGGTGCCCGGGCCGTTGCGCTGGGTGTTCCTGGCCGCCGCCTTCATCCTGCCGTACCTGTGCGTGGTGTACGCGAACGCCGGACGGGAGCGGCCGCCGCGTGCACCGGACTTCACCCCGGACCGGTCCGAGTTGCCCGCCGGTGGGGCCGAGATCGAGCGCGGGACCGGGCCGACTGTCGGTGACGGGTCCCCGCCATGAGCGTGACCTGTGTCACTCTTGACAGTCCCACTGCGGACACGGATTGTGCTTGGGCCAGGTCTCAGGTGTAATACTTCCTTGTGCGCTCCGTATCCCCCGTCGGAGCGACAGACGCGATGCCGGGCGGCTTCCCCCGTGGCTGCCCGGCATCGCCTATTTCCCGACCCGGTCGCGCGCTGAATTGAGGAGGCGCTAGCCGCCGATCGCCGACATCGGACGCGCCGGCTGCAAGAACCCCGGGTCGTCGATGCCGTGGCCCGGCTTCTTGGTCCACATCGCCGCCTCCCAGCGCCGGGCGAGCTCCTCGTCGCTGGCCCCGGCTCGCAGCGGGCCGCGCAGGTCCGACTCCTCGCGAGCGAACAGGCAGGTGCGCACCTGACCGTCGGCGGTCAGGCGGACCCGGTCGCAGTTGCCGCAGAACGGCCGGGTTACCGAGGCGATCACGCCTACCCGCCCGGGCCCGCCGTTGATCAGAAATGTCTCCGCCGGAGCGGTTCCCCGAACCTGCTCGCCCTCGGGGTCGAGGTCGAACTCGGTGCGCAGCGCGGCGAAGATCTCCGCTGCCGTGATCATGGTGTCCCGGCGCCAGCCGTGCTGAGCGTCCAGCGGCATCTGCTCGATGAAGCGAAGCTCGTAGCCGCGTTGCAGGCACCAGTGCAGCAGCGCGGGCGCCTCGCCTTCGTTGATCCCGCGCATGAGCACGGCATTGACCTTGACCGGGGTCAGTCCTGCCGCGGCGGCGGCGGCCAGCCCCTCGATCACGTCGGCGAGCCGGTCCCGGCGAGCCAGTTCGATAAACCGGGCGCGGTCCAGGGTGTCCAGGGACACGTTGATCCGGTCGAGCCCGGCGGCCCGCAGCCCGGTCGCGATCCTGGCCAGACCGATCCCGTTTGTGGTCAGCGAGACCTGCGGGCGTGGCCGGAGCGCGGTGACCTGCTCGACGATGCCGACCAGGCCCTTGCGGACCAGCGGCTCGCCGCCGGTGAACCGCACCTCGGTCACTCCGAGCCGCTCCACCGCGACTCGGACCAGGTGCACGATCTCGGCATCGGTAAGCAGGGTCGGCGACGGCAGCCAGTCCAGTCCCTCGGCCGGCATGCAGTACGTACAGCGGAGATTGCACCGGTCCGTCAGCGACACCCGTAGATCGGTCGCGGTTCGGCCGTACGAGTCCAGCAGCACCTAGCCGGCTCCCCTCTTCGGCGACCAGCCAAGGGTACGCCGGAGGGGTTACCGAACCGCCAGTAGGTTGAACGGATATGGACGTCGATCAGCTGCTCGAACTGGACCGGGCGCACGTATGGCATCCGTACGCGCCGGCCCGTGGCGGGGTTCCGGTGTACCCGGTCCGTAGCGCGGCGGGAGTGCGGATCACGTTCGCCGACGGCCGAGTGGTGATCGACGGCATGGCCTCCTGGTGGGCCGCGATACACGGCTACCAGCACCCCGTGCTCAACGCGGCCGCGGTCGAGCAGCTGGATCGGATGGCACACGTCATGTTCGGCGGGTTGACGCACGAGCCCGCGGTGACGCTGGCCGCGCGGTTGGTGGAGATTACTCCGGCCGGGTTGGACCGGGTCTTCCTGTGCGACTCCGGGTCGGTCGCGGTCGAGGTCGCGCTCAAGCTGGCGATCCAGTACTGGCACGGTCGTGGCCAGCCAGGCAAGCGGCGACTGCTCACGATCCGGGGCGGCTACCACGGCGACACGTTCGGGGCGATGAGCGTGTGCGACCCGGTGACCGGCATGCATCATCTGTTCAGCGGCACGCTGCCGGCCCAGCTGTTCGCGGAGCGGCCGCGTTGCCGGTACGGCGAGCCGGTCACCGACGCGGATCTGGCTGAGCTCGCCGAGCTGCT
>DATFRM010000157.1:0-21514 GCA_035263265.1 Actinomycetes bacterium | reverse complement strand
GCGGCCAGAAGCTGCTTGACCATCTCCGAGCGCAGGTCGGCGAAGTGATCAGTGGGGGAGACCGGGAAGTAGCCGCCCTTGTACCGCGGCTTGTAGCCGAGGTTGCCGCCGTCCTCGGGCCGGCCGGTGTTCCAGGCCGCCTCGACCGAGTCGAGGAAGTAGAAGCCGGAGTGCTGGTTCGTCTCGAACCGCACATCATCGAAGACGTAGAACTCGGCCTCCGGACCGAAGAACGCCGTGTCGGCGATGCCGGAGCCGCGCAGGTACGCCTCGGCCTTGCGAGCGATGTTGCGTGGATCCCTGGTGTAGGCCTCCCCGGTGAGCGGATCGTGCACGAAGAAGGTCAGGTTCAGCGTCTTGTGCTCCCGGAACGGGTCGAGCAGCGCTGTGGTCGGATCGGCGAGCAGCAGCATGTCCGACTCGTGGATCTCCTGGAAGCCGCGGATCGACGAGCCGTCGAACATGAGGCCGTCGCTGAGGACCTCGGCACCGAAGTTCGCCACCGGCAGTGTGAAGTGCTGCATCACCCCCGGCAGGTCGCAGAATCTGACGTCGACGAACTCGACATCCTCGTCCTTGATGAACTTCAGCAGTTCCTCGCCGCTGGTGAACATCCGTCCCTCCTCGACCCGCCGTGCGGGGTCTCGCGGTCCTGACCCGACCAGCCGACCGTACGGACCGGCAGTTTCCCAACCGTGTCCCGGGTGTTTCGGCCGTGTTACGCACCAAGATCGCGACTGCGATCGGGGCCGCGATAGCCTGGCCGGGTGCCTGAACCAACCGAGCGTGAGGCCCAGCCGACCGGCGGTGGCCGCCGCGCACTGGGCTCCTGGCTGTCCGGTCCGTATCAGGCGGTCGGTTCCGACACTACTCAGGACTACCGCGGGCAGCGCCTTGGGTTGCCCGCCACGGGTACGGGCTCGGTCGCCGGGATCGGGCGCCGGCTGGTCGCTCTGTTGGTCGACTGGCTGGCCTGCCGGCTGATCGTGGTGGGTCTGCTCAGCCTGTCCAACTGGTGGGTCCCGGTGGTGTTCGCAATCGAGTACGTACTGCTGGTGAGCACGCTCGGCTCCACGCTTGGTATGCGCCTGGTCGGCATCCGAGTGTCCGCGCTCGGCGGCGGGATGCCCGGTCCGCTTGGCGTCGTGGTGCGGACGATCCTGCTGCTACTGGTGATTCCGGCGGTGGTGTACGACCGGGACACCCGAGGGCTGCATGATCGGGCCACCGGCACGGTCGTGGTCCGGCGCTAGCACTTCCCGCATGGCTGCCGGGGCTTTGTCTAACGGATCTTCGGGTTGGTCTTGGGCATCCGCACGTTCTTCGGCAGCGGTCCGCGCGGCACCTGCTGCTGGATGCCGGGCAGCGCACGCATCCTGCTGTTGATCTCCCTGACCTGATCCCGGCTCAGGTTGCGCGGCAGCTTCATCATGTACGCGCGAAGCTTTCGCAGTCGCACCTGGTTCTCGTTGTTTCCGACGACCGTGTCGTACACCGGTACATCGCCGAGCATCCGCGCCATCTTGCGCTTCTCCGCGGCCATCAGCGGAGGCAGCCGGTTCGGATTACCCTCCCCGATCAGTACGACGCCGGGCCGACCCACGGCGCGGTGTATCACGGCCACATCCGTCGGTCGCTGTGATGGGGCGGCCGCGACCACTTCGGTCACCGACCAGCCGCGCTTGATCGACTTGAGCACGGCGAGCGCGGCTCCAGGCTGACCCTCCATCTGCCTGAACGCGGACCGCTCCGCCCGGCGCCCGAACACGATGGTTGCGACCAGCAAGCCGAGGACGACGCCCAGCGGGACAAAGAACCAGATGCTGTTGGTGACCAGGCCGAGCACCACGAACACCGCGACCGTGCCGAGGAAGCAGCCGAGCATGATCCAACCGATCTTGGGATCAGCCTTCCTGGTCATGCTGTAAACGGAGCGGATCTGCGCGATCCGCCCGGTACGCGTGCCGCCCGCGGCGTCCTTCTTGGCCATGCGCCGCAGAATACCTGGGCCGGGCGGGGGGTTTGGTAATCCAGCGGCAGCACCCACTGGCGTCCGCGCGGTCTGGCGTCCATCATGCGAGTGGATTGAGATCCCGGCTGCGTGGGTACGCGCTTTTCGGTCATCCCCACGGGCGGGGACGTCCCCCGGTGCGCACTGGGCCAGCGTGGGCGGCCGGCCGGTCTTGCGGCCTCACGGCCGGCCGCTCCTCGCTCGAGCGTTTGGCCGCTGCTAGACGTTGGCGCGGGCGGCGATGGCTTGCTGGTACAGGCGTCCGGCCCTATAGCTGGACCTGACCAGCGGCCCGCTCATGACGCCGATGAAGCCGATCTCCTCGGCCTCCTCCCGCAGCGCCACGAACTCCTCTGGCTTCACCCAGCGGTTGACCGGGTGGTGGCGCACGCTCGGCCGCAGGTACTGGGTGATGGTGAGCAGCTCACAGCCGGCGTTGTGCAGGTCGGCCATGGTGGCGCTGATCTCGTCCCGCTCCTCGCCCATGCCGAGGATGAGGTTGGACTTGGTCACCAGTCCGATGGCGCGGGCCTGTGAGATCACGTCAAGGGAGCGTTCGTAGCGGAACCCGGGCCGGATCTGCCTGAAGATCCGTGGCACCGTCTCGATGTTGTGCGCGAGCACCTCGGGTGCGGCATCGAAGACCTCGGCCAGTAGCTCCGGATTCGCGTTGAAGTCGGGGATAAGCAGCTCGACTCCACAGCCCGGCACCTGGGCGTGGATCTGGCGCACGGTCTCGGCGTAGAGCCAGGCACCGCCGTCGACAAGATCGTCGCGTGCCACGCCGGTGACGGTTGCGTACCGCAGCCCCATCGTCGCGACCGACTCGCCAACCCGGCGCGGCTCGTCGGTGTCCAGCGCAGCCGGCTTACCGGTGTCGATCTGGCAGAAGTCGCAGCGCCTGGTGCACTGATCGCCGCCGATGAGGAACGTCGCTTCCCGGTCTTCCCAGCACTCGTAGATGTTGGGACACCCGGCTTCCTGGCACACCGTGTGCAGACCTTCCCGGCGCACCAGGGACTGCAGCGCGGTGTACTCGGGACCCATGACCGCCCGCGTCTTGATCCACGGGGGCTTCTTCTCGATCGGGGTCTGACTGTTGCGGACCTCGAGCCGAAGCAGCTTCCTGCCGTCGGGGACGAGGGCGGTCACAGCGGCTCCTTGCTCGGTAGGCGTTGTGGCTAGCTTACGTTGGCGGCTCCGCTGATCTACCGCCGGCGGGGGCGGTCGGCGACGTTTAGACGGTGGCGCCGGCGAACACCGAACCGAGCGCGGCTTGGACGGCCGGGCGGGCGTCGGAGATCCCAATCGGGCGAGCCAGCTCCGCGGACAGCGAGGTCACCGAGGCGTCGCTGATCCCGCATGGCACGATCCGGTCGAACCACGAAAGGTCGCAGTCGCAATTGAGGGCAAATCCGTGCATAGTCACGCCGTTGGCGACCCGGACCCCGATCGCGGCCACCTTGCGATCCGGCCCGCTAACCGGCTCGGCCCCCGGCCCGGCGGACTCGGCCGATACGGGTGGAACAGCTGAGTCCGTGGCCGGCATAGCCGGCACCCACACGCCACTTCGCCCGGACACCTTGGTCGCGCTGGTCAGACCGAGCTCGGCGCACGCCGCGATCAGCGCGTCCTCCAACCGCCGCACGTAGTCGACGACGAGGACCGAGTCGGGGAGCTTGATGATCGGGTAACCGACCAGCTGGCCGGGACCGTGCCAGGTGATCTTTCCACCGCGATCGACGTCGATTACCTGGGTGCCGTCGATCGGGCGCTCCCAGGCCTCGGTACGGCGGCCCGCGGTGTAGACCGGATCATGCTCGAGCAAGAGCACGGTGTCCTGGATCTGCTCCGCGACCCGCAGTGCGTGCAGCCGGCGCTGCTCGTCCCAGGCGGCCTGGTAGGGCATCCGGCCGCGGTAGTCGAACTCGAGCTGGCTCACGGTGCCGAGCCTACGTGGGCGGGTGCCGGATTCGCACGGCCGTCCGGTCCGACGTTGCACCGTTGTGGATAACGCGGGGAGCACCAGCGGGCGACCCCGGGGTGCGCTTTGCTGTTCCGGTGAGCCACGTCGATCGGCCCGGCCCGCTGGATGTCGGGGCCCTGCGCGCGGCCGCGACGGTCACCGGGGTGCCCGCCGCGCGTCGGGTCCGGCCGGCGCGATCGGCGGGTGTCCCGGTGCGCTGGACGGCGGCGCTGCTTCTGCCGGCGATGTTGCTGGCCGGAGTCGGGTTCGGCCTATGGTGGGCGCACCCGGGCGCTCGGCCGCGGCCGATGGTCACCGGTGGCGAGATGGTGTGGTCGGGCACGCTCACCGAGCTGGATGCGCGCCGGTCGATGGCGTTCTCGACCGGGGACGCCGAGCTGTTGGCGCAGGTGTACGCCCCCGGCTCGGCTGCCCTCGCCGCCGATACCAAGCAGCTGCAAGCCCTGCTGGCGGCCGGCGTCACCGCCCGTGGACTACGGCTCACCGTGGTCGCGGCGGGCGTCCAGCAGACGGCGCCGGGGCGGGTGGTGCTGGCCGTGCGCGATCTCATCCGTCCGTATCAGCTGGTGGACGGGCAGGGCGAGCCGGTGGCCGAGCGAGCCGGGCGGGGCGAACGGGATTGGCTAATCACACTGGTGCCGGCCACCGAGCCGCTCGGCGAGTGGCGGATCGAGTCGGTCCTGGCGGCTGCCTAGCCATCGTTGTGCAGCTCAGCGTCGAGGGCAGCCTGGATGGTCGGGTACCGGAATGCGAAACCGGCCTCGTGCAACCGACCCGGTACGGCGCGGATGCTGTCCAGCGCTGCCGAGGACATCCCACGGAGCACGAGTCGCAACGCGAATGCGGGCGCCGGCAGCACCGCCGGCCGATGGAGCGCGGTGCCGAGCGCGCGGGTGACCTCGGCGTTGGTCACCGGGTTCGGTGCGGTCGTGTTGACCGGGCCGACCAGATCGTCGCGATCGAGGATGAATCGCAGCGCGCGCACCACGTCGGTCAGCGCGATCCAGCTCCAGTACTGCTTACCCGAGCCCATCCGGCCGCCCAACCCCAGCCGGAACAGCCGGATCAGTGGCAAGAATGCCCCGCCGTGGTCGCTGACCACGACGCCGTTGCGGCTGTGCACGACCCGAACGCCGGCTTCTCTGGCCGGCTCCGCCGCCCCTTCCCAGGCGAGTACCACATCGGTGAGGAAGCCCGAGCCGGGCAGGCTCGACTCGTCGCACGGCTCGGCGTCCCGGCCCGAGTAGTAGTGGACGCCGGACGCACACAGCAGAGTCCGCGGGGGTGGCCGCAGGTCGGCCACCGCGCGGGCGATGGTGTGGGTGCCATCGACCCGGCTGTCCAGGATCTGCTGCTGGTAGGCCTTGGTCCACAGGTGTCCGATCGGTGCGCCGGCGAGGTGGATCACCGCGTCCACGCCGGCCAGCCCGGTCCGGTCGACGGTGCCGGCGATCGGATCCCAGCGCACCTCATCCGGGCCGCGCACCTCGCGCCGGACCAGCCGCCGCACCTCATGCCCGTCCGCGATCAAGTTGCTGGTCAGCGCCGTACCGATCAGGCCGGAGGCGCCGGTAACCGCAACCCGCACGGCGGTGCTACCCGGTCAGGCCGAGGGCCGCCTCGAACCGGCCCTCCTCGAGCCGCTTCTTGACTGCACCCAGGAATCTGGCTGCGTCCGCGCCGTCGACAAGGCGGTGGTCGTAAGTGAGCGCAAGGTAGGCCATCGACCGGATCGCGATCGTCTCACCAAGGTCCGGGTCATCCACCACAACCGCGCGCTTCACTACCGCGCCGGTGCCCAGGATCGCCACCTGCGGCTGGTTGATGATCGGCGTGTCGAACAGTGCCCCGCGGCTGCCGGTGTTGGTGAGCGTGAACGTGCCGCCGGTCAGGTCATCCGGTCCGATCTTGTTGTTGCGGGTGCGCTCGGCCAGGTCGGAGATCTTTCTCGCGATCCCGGCCAGGTTGAGATCACCGGCGTTCTTGATCACCGGGACGAGCAGGCCGCGCTCGGTGTCCACCGCGATTCCCAGGTGCTCCGCATCGTGGTAGGTGACCTCGCCGCGTTCGGTATCGATGATCGCGTTCACCATCGGGAACGACTTGAGCGCCTCTACCGCGGCGACCGCGAAGAATGGCAGATAGGACAGCTTCACGCCTTCGCGGGCGGCGAAATCGCGCTTGGCTCGCTCACGCAGCCGCGCGATCTTGGTGACATCGACCTCGACCACGGTGGTGAGCTGTGCGGACGTCTGCAGCGACTCGACCATGCGCTTGGCGATCACCTGGCGGAGCCTGGACATCTTCTCGGTGCGGCCGCGCAGCGGGGATGGCGCCGCCTGGGGGGCGGGTGCCGCTGCCGTCGGCGCGGCCGCATCGGGGGCCGGCTGAGCAGCTGCCGCTTGCTTGGCCTTCGCGGCCGCCTCGGCGGCCTCGAGCACGTCCTGCTTGCGAATCCGGCCCCCGACCCCGGTGCCGCGCAGCGAGTTCAGGTCCACGCCGTGCTCGGTTGCCAGCTTCCGGACCAGCGGGGTGACGTATGCGTTGGTAGTGGGCGCCGAGCCGCCGTCGGCCGTGCTAGCCGCAGCGGGCGCCGGCGCCGCGACCTCGGTAGGGGCGGGCGGCGGAGCCTGCGACTGTGCTGCAGGAGCCGGCTGAGCCTGGACCGGCGCGGGCTGGGCGGGTGCCGGCAGTGCTGGTGGCGGAGCGGTCGCCGCAGCCGCTGGTGTGGGCGCGGGCTCGGCTGATGGCGCGGGCTGGGCCGGAGCCGGCGCTGCGGATCCGGCCGCGGCGCTGGTCGTAATGACCGCAAGCTCGGTGCCGACCGCTACGGTCTCGTCCTCTCGCACCTTGATGGAGGTCAATACGCCCGCAGCCGGAGCGGGGATCTCGGTGTCGACCTTGTCGGTGGACACCTCGAGTAGCGGCTCGTCGGCGGCGATGGTGTCGCCCTCCTGCTTGAGCCATCGCGTCACGGTGCCCTCGGTCACGCTCTCGCCGAGCGCCGGTAGCACGACCGATGCGGTCTGGCCGCCGACAGCAGGCGCGGACGGCGCCTGGGGCGGGGGAGCGGCCGACGGTGCCTGCTGTTCGGTCGCGGGCTGTGCCGGGGCCGTCGGCTGCTCGGCGGCGGCGGGTTGCTCGGCAGCGGCTGCTTGCGTCGTAGCGGGCTGCTCGGCAGCGGCTGCTTGCGTCGTAGCGGGCTGCTCGGCGACGGGCAGCTCCTCGGTGGTCGGTTCCTGGGTTGCGGCCGGCGCAGTCGAGGTCGTAGCGGCCGGCGGGGCTGCCTGCTCGGCCACGGGGGCAGCCTGGGCAGCGGCGGCCGGTGCCGGTTCGGCCGACCCGGCGCCGTCGGAGTCGATCACGGCCAGCTCGGTACCGACCGCGACCGTCTCGTCCTCCCTTACCTTGATCGACATCAAAACGCCGGACGCCGGCGCGGGGATCTCGGTATCGACCTTGTCGGTGGACACCTCGAGTAGCGGCTCGTCGGCGGCGACCGTGTCGCCTTCCTGCTTCAGCCAGCGAGTCACGGTGCCCTCGGTCACGCTCTCGCCGAGCGCGGGGAGGGTTACGGAAACCGACATCTGCCTCGGGGCTCCTAATTCGTCAGCTGAGGGCGTGCAGCGGCTTGCCGGCCAGCGCGAGGTGCGCCTCGCCGATCGCCTCTCCCTGGGTCGGGTGCATGTGGATGAGCTGGGCGACGTCGGCTGGGTACGCTTCCCAGTTGTAGATCAGTTGGGCCTCGGACACCAGCTCACCGACCCGGCTGCCCACCATGTGGAGGCCGATGACCGGGCCGTCCTTCTGCCGGACCACCTTTACCGCGCCCGAGGTGTGCAGGATCTCGCTCTTCGCGTTGCCGGCCAGGTTGAACGTGTAGGTCACGACGCCGTCCGCGCCATACCGCTCCTTGGCCGCTGCCTCGGTCAGACCCATCGCCGCGACCTCGGGCTCGCAGAACGTCACTCTGGGCACGCCGTCGTAGTCGATCGGTGCCGGATTGAGCCCGCCCAGCCGCTCGGCGACCAGGTATCCCTCGGCGAACCCGACGTGCGCGAGCTGCAGCGTCGGAATGAGGTCACCGATCGCCGACACGGTGGGGATGTTGGTCTGGCAGTACTGGTCGACCTTGACGAAGCCATGCTCCAACTCGACCCCGGCGTCGGCGAACCCGAGGTCGTCGGAGACCGGCCCACGGCCGACCGCGACCAGCAGCAGCTCGGCGTCGAACTGCTTGCCGTTCTCGGTGGATACCCGAATCCCGTTCTCGATCGGTTCGACTCCGGCGAACCGGGCGCCGACCTCGAACGCGATCCCACGCCGGCGGAATGCGCGCTCGAGCAGCTTCGAATTGTCCTCGTCCTCGGTCGGCACCAGATGCGGCAGCGCTTCGATGATGGTGACCTCGGCGCCGAACGAGCGCCAGACACTCGCGAACTCAACGCCGATGACGCCACCACCGAGCACCACGACCGAGTTGGGCACGTAGTCGAGGGTGAGCGCGTGGTCGCTGGAGATGATCCGGTCGCCGTCGATGGTCAGTCCGGGCAGCGACTTCGGCGCAGATCCGGTTGCCAGCACGATGTGCCGGCCCTCGTAGCGCTTGCCGTTGACCTCCACCGCGGTGGGGCTGACCAGCCGGCCGGCGCCCTCGATGAAATCCACGCCGCGCGCCCTGGCCAGGCTCTGCAGGCCCTTGTACTTCTTCGCGACGATGCCGTCCTTGTAGGCGTTGACGGCGGTCATGTCGATGCCCTCGAAGGAGGTCTTGATGCCGAAGTGCATGCTTTCCCGGGACTGGTCGGCGACCTCGGCCGCGTGCAGCAGCGCCTTCGTTGGGATACAGCCGCGGTGCAGGCAAGTGCCGCCTAGCTTGTCCTTGTCGATCAAAGCGACGCGCATGCCCAGCAGGCCGGCCCGGAAGGCACATGCGTAACCGCCGCTGCCGCCTCCGAGGATCACTACGTCGTACGGGGTTCCGGCGGTCTCGGCCACGAGTGCTCCAAGCTATGGGTCACGATTGCTCATACTGCCGAGAGGTCATCTTCCCATTACCGGCGGGTGCGCGACCAAATCGGTGCCGACTTGGTCGTGATGCCATACCGTTTGGGCGGGAAGCCCACCTGACGAAGGAGGCAGGGTGGCACTTTTCCGGAAGCGGGAGCGCCCCGGGCAGCTTCGGCAGGCTAGCTCCGGCGATGAGCGCGATCTCGAGGCCTTCGCTCGCAGCCATCGCGGAGTTGAAGCGTTCATCGAGCCGAAGACCACGGTTACCGAGACCACGATGCTGCTGGTGGCCGATACCGGGGAGTGGACCAGGCGGCGAATCGCCGGCCCGGAGGAGGCGCGCGCTTTGGCCCGCAAGCTGGGCATCCCGGCCTACGACGCGGGCCTGGTTGGGTACCCGCAGCGGATGCGCGATTGGAACGACCGCAAGCGTCGCGAGGCGCGCGGCGAGACCTAGCCGAGCCCGCTCGTCCCAATGCGGTGCGGCGAGACCTTGCCGCGCTCGCTCTTCCTGATCATTACCGGCGATATGCACAAGTGATCACCCAGTTTGGGCGTTTTGTCTGCGCAGAACGCCGGTAATGATCGGTTACCGGGCGGGGCCGGTGATGATCGGTTAGTGGGCGGCAGTGCTAGAGGCGGCCGTCGGCTAGGTCCTCGGCCAGCTTGACCAGCGTGCGAACCCCGCTCCCAGTACCGCCCTTAGGGGTGTAGCCGAACGGCTCGCCTGAGTTGAACGACGGGCCGGCGATGTCCAGATGCGCCCACTTGATGTCGTCGGCTACGAACTCCTTGAGGAACAGCCCAGCGGCGAGCGCCCCGCCCCAGCGCTGGCCGACGTTGGCGATGTCGGCGACTTCGGAGTCCAGGTCGCGGCGTAGGTCCTCGGGCAGCGGTAGCGGCCACATCGCCTCACCGGCCCGGCCGGACGCGTCATGGACGCGCTCGAGCAGCGTGTCGTCGTTCGACATGATCCCGGCTACTCGAGCCCCGAGCGCGACTACGCACGCGCCGGTGAGCGTGGCGATGTCGACGACGTGGCTGGGCTTGTCCTCGCCCGCCCGGACCAGCGCGTCGGCCATGACCAAGCGGCCCTCGGCGTCGGTGTTGAGCACCTCAACGGTCTTGCCGCCGTAGATGGTCAGCACGTCGGACGGCCGCTGCGCCGCACCCGACGGCATGTTCTCGGCCATCGGCGCGTAGCCGATCACGTTGACCTCGGGCCCGAGCTGGGCGATCGCGATTAGCGAGGCGATCACCGCGGCCGCACCGCCCATATCCGATTTCATGGTGATCATGCCATCGGCCGGCTTGATCGACAGTCCACCGGAGTCGAACGTGATGCCCTTGCCGACGAACGCGATCGTCCTGGTTGCACTGGTATGCCGGTACGCGATCCGGACCAGCCGCGGCGGATGCGCCGACCCCTGGCCGACCCCCACGATGCCGCCATAGCCACCGTCAGCGAGCGCGGCTTCGTCCAGCACCGAGACCTCGAGGTCGTACGGCTCGCACGCCTGCACTGCTGCGTCCGCGAACGTCTCCGGAGTCAGGTCGGCCGGCGCGGTGTTGACGTAGTCCCGGACCAGGTTGACCGCGGCGCAGACCACCTCGGCGCGGTGCACGGCGCCTGCGGCCTCGTCGCCGGTCAGGTCGCTGATCACGGTCACGTTCTGGACCGGTGGCTTCACCGCGTCGGACTGGGTGCGGTAGCGCAGGAAGGCGTACGCGCCCAGCAACGCGCCCTCGGCGATCGCGGCCAGATCCGTGACCGACCTGGCTGGCAGTGCCAGCGCCGCGTGCCCGGCGCCGGCCAGTGCGCGAACCGCTGATCCCGCCGCGCGGCGAAGCGTCTCGGTGTCGGTCGAGTCGTCGGCCGGACCGAGCCCAACCGCCACGATGACCGGAGCGGTCACCGAGCCGGCACCGGCCACCTTGGTGATCTCGCCGGCCTTACCGGTGGCACCGAGCGCAGCCAGCGTCGATCGCAGCGATCTGCCGTAGGCCGCATCGAGCGCCTCTGCACCGGAGGCGAGCGCCGGTCCGTCATCGCCCTTGGTGATACCGACGACTACGGCATCGGCAGTGATCTCGCTCGCTGGTGTGCTGCTCAGGCTGATGCTGGCCACTGTTTGATTGCTTCCGTCCTGGTTGGTGCGACAAAATCCGTCCCCGGGATGGTAGCGGCTGCGGGTCGGAGTAGCCTTCGCGGCCATGAGCGAACCGGCTGCGCACATCCCGCTGCGGCAATCACCGCTACACGATTGGCATGTTGCGCGTGGCGCGAAGATGTCCAACTTCGGCGGCTGGGAGATGCCGATCGAGTACCCGGGCGGTGGCGTGATGCGGGAGCACGCGGCGGTCCGCGAGGCGGTCGGGGTCTTCGACGTCAGCCATCTGGGCAAGATCGGTGTGCGTGGCCCGGACGCGGCCGACTACGTCAACTCCGTGCTGACGAACGACCTGGGCCGTATCCAGCCCGGCCAGGCGCAGTACAGCCTGTGCTTGGACGACGCCGGCGGCGGTGTGGTGGACGATCTGATCGTTTACCTGCGTGGCTCGGACGACGTGTTCCTGGTGCCCAACGCGGCCAACGCCGCGGCCGTCGGCGCCCGGCTGACCGCGGCCGCGCCGGCCGGGGTCGCGATTACCGACGAGCACGAGCGGTACGCGGTCATCGCGGTTCAGGGGCCCCGATGCGAGGAACTGCTGGGCGCGATCGGATTGCCGTGCGGACATCCGTACATGTCGTTCGTGGATGCGGACTGGCGCGGCAGGCCCGTCGTGGTCTGCCGGACCGGCTACACCGGTGAGCGGGGCTACGAGTTGTTGCCCCGCTGGGACGACGCTGGAGCGCTCTGGGACGAGCTGCTGGCCGCCGGCGAGTCGCTCGGCGCGCTCCCGGTCGGGCTCGCCGCCCGGGACACCCTGCGCACCGAGATGGGCTACCCGCTGCACGGCCAGGACCTGAGCCTGGACATCACTCCGGTGCAAGCCCGGCTGAACTGGGCGATCGGCTGGAAGAAGCCGGCGTTCTGGGGGCGGGAGCGGTTGCTCGCCGAGCGTGAAGCGGGTCCCAGAAGGCTGCTCTGGGGGCTCGAGTCGCTCGATCGCGGCATCCCCCGGCCAGGAATGACGGTTCTGGTCAAGCCGGTCGGCGGTGTGGTCGGGGAGATCACCAGCGGCACCTTCTCCCCGACGCTCAAGCGGGGGATCGGGCTCGCGCTGCTGCCCGCGACGGTCGTCGACGGCGACGAAGTCTCGGTCGATGTGCGCGGCCGGCTATCGCGGTTCCGGGTGGTCAAGCCGCCATTCGTCCACCCGTCGACCAGGTAGCGGACAGCCCTATTTCGCGTCGCGGATCGCGCGTTTCAGACCGCGAGCACGAGTAGGGCGACCAGCGTGGCGATCTCGACCAGCGCGCCGAGCATGTCACCGGTAATGCCGCCGAAACGCCGTAGGCACAGTCGCAGCAGCACCTCGGCGGCGGCGAGTCCGGTCACGACGGCGAGGACCGCGGCTACCCCGCCGACCGCACCGACCAGGGCGACCCCGACGGCGGCCAGCAGGCCGGCCACGGCTACCAGCACCGGCCACGGCCACGCGACGGTGCCGGCGACCAGCGCGCCCAGGCCGTCGGCGCGGGCGGCCGGGACGCCGGTCCGGCACGCCCAGGTCAGCGCCAGCCGGCCGGTCATCGCGGGCACCATGAGACCGGTCAGCTCGGCGCCACCATCCAGGACCGCGGCGAATGCGCTGACCTGCGCGAGCAGTACGAGCACCAGTGCGATGACCCCGAACGGTCCGATATCGGATGCCTTCATCACGGCAAGTGCCTCGGGCGCCGGCTTGCCCGAGCCGAATCCGTCCGCGGTATCGGCCAGGCCGTCCAGGTGCAGCGCGCGGGTCAGGATGGCCAGCACGGCAACGGCGAGCAAGGCCGGGAGCAGCGTGCCGGGCCACAGGTCGACGGTGAGCCAGGACACCAGGCCCGCCAAGAAGCCCAGTCCGAGACCCACCGCGGGTGCGAACATCATGGCGGTGCCCGCGGTCGCCCGGTCTACCCGACCGGTCTCAACGGGTATCGCGGTGAGCAGGCCGACGGCCAGCCGGATCCCGGCGGTCAAACTCGTGCCTCGGTCGACTTCTTCATCACTGGTCATGAGTCGTCCATTGCGAGTAGGTCGGCGGCGGCGCGCACTAGGGGCAGCGCCAGCAGAGCGCCCGCGCCCGGACCGAGCTGAGCCTTGGCGTCGCCGGCCGCGGTCGACCCCATCCGGTCCAGCGCCTTGCGGAGCCCTGGATCTGATCCGGGCGATGCGGCCAGCCACCACTCCACGCTCCGGTAGCCGAGCCGCTGCCCAACGAGTGCAGCAGCCGTCGCCGGCAGCCCGTCCACGATCACCGGGGTACGGCGGACCGCTGCCTGGAGCAGGAATCCGGTGACCGCGGCGAAGTCAGCGCCGCCGGCCGCCGCGAGCAGCCCGATCTGATCGGCGAGCAGCGGTCGGGCCCGCCGCAACGCATCGCGCACGATGGCGCACTTGCGCATCCAGGCGGTGTCGTCGATGCCGGAGCCGCGGCCGGTGATCGCCGCCGCGTCCGACCGGGTCAGTACGCCGACGAGCACCGCGGCCGGCGTGGTTGCGCCGACGCCAACCATCGTGACGAGCAAAAGGTCGGCGCCGCTGTCGACCTCGCCGTCCGCGATCGCGGCACCGGCCAGGAAGGCCTGCTCGGCCTCGGCCCGGGTGACGGCATCGTCGACGTCGACCCGGCCGGATCCACGCCGAACCTTGTACTGCACGTCGGCGGGCGGCAACACATCGCCGAGATCGGCATCCACGGCAAGGTCGAGCACTCGCACCCCGACCCCTACCGAGCGGGACAGCGCACCGATCGGGCTGCCCCCGGCGGCGATCTCCCGTACCGTCGCCACGGTCTGACCGGCCGGAAGCGCGGACACACCGGCCGCGGCAGCTCCGTGATCGCCGGCGAATACCAGCAGCTTCGGGCGCTCGATCCGCCGGCTGGTACCGGCGCCCTGTACGCCGGCCAGCCAGGTCGCCACCTCTTCGAACAGACCGGCCGGTCCCAGCCAGGCGTGGCCGGGGCCGGCCAGCCGGGTAAGCAACTGCCGGGCGCTCTCTCGCGCGGCCCGGCTGGGCGCCTCGATCTTCGGGCCGAACTGGTTGAGATCTAGCGATGCCATCGGCTCGGGAGCCTACTGTCCGGGCGGGTCTACCGGGGGACCTCGCCGCCCGCAGCGATCCTCCGACGATCGCGCGGTCCCGGTGGCTCTACGGGGGGAGGCGCAGTTCTCGGCCGGCCACCACGAGCACGACCTCGTCGCTGACCGCCGCGACCCGTTGGTTGAGCCACCCGAGCTCGTCCCGGAACCGGCGGCCCGACGCCGTATCCGGTACGACACCGAGCCCGGTCTCGTTGCTCACCCCGACCAACGGAACCGTGGTGGCGGCCCAGCTGTCGACCAGCGCGTCGATGCGTTCTGCGACCTGGGTTCGGGCCGCGCTGCGGTACCAGCTCTCGTCATTCCAGGCGTCCGCCTCGTCCATGACCGCGGCCAACCACAGCGTGAGGCAGTCGACCAGTATCGGCTCGGTAGCCGCGGTGAGCACGCCGACCAGGTCGGTGGTCTCGACCGTGCGCCAATGCGTGGGCCGGGCCGCGCGATGCGCCGCGACGCGCTCCGCCCATTCCATGTCGTCCGGCCGCCGGCCGGACGTTGCGACGTAGGTGACCGAGGTCACCCGGCCGAGCCGGCGTTCGGCGGCCGCTGACTTCCCGGACCGGGCTCCGCCCAATACCAGTACCCGCTGGCCGGGAGGCGTGGTCATGGGCCGATACTCTCGCACCGAGTAGGGGAGCGGGCCGACGCGGAGGTGCGAGCCATGTCGTGGAGCTGGCGGTACGAAGGCGCGGATGGCGAGTCGATCGACGCGAGCGAACTACCCGCGCCCGAGTTCCCGACCCAGGCAGACGCGGAAAGCTGGCTCGGCGAGAACTGGCGGGATCTGCGCGACAGCGGGGTAGAGCAAGTCACGCTGCTCAACGGCGAGGTCATCGTGTACGGCCCGATGGGGCTACGCCCGGAGAGCTGAGGGCCCCGGTACGTCCGTTGCGAACCGCCAGCTCGAGATCACGGAAGGTAGCACGCGGAAATCCGCGTCCTAGCCTCCGTGATCACAGCTTGGGTGGCGAGGTTTGGCCCAGGGCGGGCGGAGTTACGGGCGGCGGCGCGGGCTGCGCGTTTGCGCGGGATCGCGGACGATGAGCGGATCGAGCAGGTCATCGATCGCCTGCATGAGATCCGGCTCCAGCCGTACTCCGGCCGCCTTGACGTTCTCGGTCACCTGCTCCGGCCGGGATGCTCCGATGATCGCCGCGGACACGTTCGGGTTCTGCAACACCCAGGCGACCGCGAGCTGAGCCATGGACAAGCCGGCCTGATCCGCCAGCGGGCGCAGCTTCTGCACCGTCGCCAGCACATCGTCGGTGAGCCAGTCCTCGATGAAGTCGGCACCGCCGGCTTGGTCGGTGGCCCGCGATCCGCTCGGCGGCGGTTGGCCGGGCTCGTACTTCCCGGTCAGCACGCCCTGCGCGATCGGGGACCAGACGATCTGGCCAATGCCCAGCTCGGCGCTGGTCGGAATGACTTCGGCCTCGATGACCCGCCAGAGCATCGAGTACTGCGGCTGGTTGGACACCAGGTCGACGCGCAACTCTCGGGCCAGCGTCGCGGCTGCGCTGATCTCCTCGGCACGCCACTCCGACACCCCGATGTACAGCGCCTTGCCCGCCCGAACGATGTCGGCGAACGACTGCATCGTCTCCTCCAGCGGAGTCGAGTAGTCGTAGCGGTGTGCCTGGTACAGGTCGACATAGTCGGTCTGCAGCCGGCGCAGCGATCCGTTGATCGACTCCATCATGTGCTTGCGGGACAGCCCGCGGTCGTTCATGCCGTCACCGGTCGGCCAGTACACCTTCGTGAAGATCTCCAGCGACTCCCGGCGTTGTCCGGCCAGCGCCCGGCCGAGCACGGCCTCGGCGCGCGTGGCCGCGTACACGTCGGCCGTATCGAACGTGGTGATGCCCTCGTCAAGGGCGGCGCGCACGCAGGCCAGCGCGGCCTCTTCCTCGACCTGGGAACCGTGGGTGATCCAGTTGCCGTAGGCGATCTCGCTGATCATCAGGCCGCTGCGCCCGAGGTGTCGGAACTCCATGCCGGGAGCCTATGCCACCCTGGCCAAGGTCCACTTCAGTGCCTCGGGACGACCGTGTCCCCGCGTTTGAGCTGCGGCTTGGGAAAGCGCATCCGGCGGATCATCAGGCCGCGGGTGAGTGCGTAGAACCCGACCCCACGGGTGCTCTGACCGGGGAAGTTCGCGGCAAGCTCGGACCTGAGCCGGCGGTTCAGGAACATCGTGTCGACCACGATGAGCAGCAGCATTCCGTAGAACGCCAGCGATGACACAAATGCCAACGTCGCGTTGCGGGCACCGAACGAGCTGATCAGGAAGCTCACCAGCGCGGCCGGCAGGAAGTATTCGGCGACCGAGCGTCTCGAGTCGACGACGTCGCGCACATATCGGCGCACCGGTCCTTTGTCTCTGGCCGGCAGGTACCTGTCGTCACCGCTGGCCATCGACTCGCGTGCTCCGGCCCGGCGCAGGCGCGCGTCCTCGCGCTGCCGCCGCACCGCCTCTTTGCGATCCTTGGGCGGGCCGCCGAGCGGCCGGCGGGACGGCTGGGAGTCCCGCCGTTTCGGTGTGGGCCGCCCTTTCCCGCTCTGCTTAGCCTGTGCGCCGTTGGCATCCGCCGGGTCGGCCGTGGTTGGGTCCGAAGTGGCGGGTTCGGTAGAGGTCCGACGTCGAAACACGCAATAAGGGTACGAGATGACTCCCGTCTTGCTGGTACGTCGGCTTACTGTGGAGATCGCATCGACACGAAGGGGCAGGCGCACATCGATGAGCCTCATGAAGCGAATGGCGATGATCTTCAAGGCCAAGGCCAACAAGGCCGTGGATCGGATGGAAGATCCTCGCGAGACCCTCGACTACTCCTACCAGCGTCAGCTCGAGCTGCTGCAGAAGGTTCGCCGCGGCGTCGCTGACGTGGCGACCTCGCGTAAGCGGCTGGAGCTGCAGATCAACCAGCTCGAACAGCAGGCGGACAAGCTCGAGAACCAGGGCCGCCAGGCTCTGGCCGCCGGGCGCGAGGACCTGGCCAGGGAGGCGCTGACCCGTCGGTCCGGCGTGCACCAGCAGCTGGCTGACCTGCAGGGCCAGTACGCGAACCTGCAGGCCGAGGAGGAGAAGCTCACCACCGCATCGCAGCGGCTGCAGGCCAAGATCGAGGCGTTCCGGACCAAGAAAGAAACGATCAAGGCCACGTACACCGCGGCGGAGGCGCAGACCAAGATCAACGAGGCGTTCTCCGGCGTCTCCGAGGAGATGAGCGATGTTGGCCTGGCCGTCCAGCGGGCCGAGGACAAGACGCTGCAGATGCAGGCCAGGGCCGGTGCCATCGACGAGTTGATCAGCTCGGGCGTCCTCGACGACGCGTCCGGCACCGCCAAGGACGACATCGCGGCGGAGTTGGAGCGGATGTCCAGTTCGTCCGAGGTCGAGCTCGAGTTGGCCCGCATGAAGAACGAGCTCACCAGCGGCGAGGCTCCCAAGGAGATCGGCTCGGCCCAGGGCGGTGCCCCGGCCGGGGCGGGGGAGGCGCAGCCGGCCGAGCGGGAGGAGACCCGGTGATCGTTCGAATCATGGGAGAAGGCCAGTACGAGGTCGATGACGCCGAGGTGGATGCGCTCAATGCGCTCGACTCGGCGCTCACCGAGGCGATCGACTCCGGTGCCGAGGCCGCGTTCCAGACTGCGTTGACCGCGCTGCTGGAGAAGGTCCGCGCCGTCGGCACCGCGCTGTCCGACGATGCGCTCGAGCCCAGCGACGCCGTGCTCCCGGCCGCCGACGCCGATCTTGGCGATGTGGTAGCGATGCTCGGCGACGAGGGACTGGTACCGGGCTGAGCCGATGCTGAGTTACCCGGCTGACCGGCCGCGCGCCACAGCCGCCGACCGGCCGGGCACGTGGACGACCGGCAGGACGTTGGCAGCGATATGAGCAAGTCGCGGATCCGACCCGACCGTGGGCTCGTCACCCGCATGGTGGCGACGATGTTCCTGCTCGGCCTGGTGTACGTGATCTTCATAGTTGCCCTGTCCTACTCGGGCTTCCCGTGGTACCTGGTGCTGCTGATCGCGGTTGGCCTGTTCCTGGCCCAGTACTACTTCAGCGACCGGATCGCGCTCTATGCGATGCACGCGCGCGAGGTCAGCCCGGCCGAGGCGCCGGAACTGCACGCGATCGTCGACCGGCTGGTCGCGCTGACCGACGTGCCGAAGCCGCGGGTCGCGATCGCGGACTCGGACATACCCAACGCGTTCGCCACTGGGCGCAACGCACGAAACTCGGTGGTGTGCGTGACCACCGGGTTGCTGCGCCGGCTGGAGCCTGCCGAGCTGGAGGGCGTGCTGTCGCATGAGATGGCGCACGTCGCCCATCGGGACGTCGCGGTCATGACGGTCGCGTCGGTGCTCGGCGTGCTGGCCGGGTTCCTGACCAGGATGGTGCTGTACACCAGGATGCCGATCGGCCGGGGCCGAGACTCAAACAACACGGCCATCGCGTTCTTCGTGGTGGTGATCGTGAGCGCGCTGGTCTACGCGGTCAGCTTCGTGCTGATCCGGGCGCTGTCCCGCTACCGCGAGCTGGCGGCCGACCGGACCGGGGCGATGGTCACCGGCGCGCCGTCCCAGCTCGCCTCGGCACTGGTCAAGGTGTCCGGCGAGATGGCTCGGATTCCGACTCGGGACCTACGCGCGGCCGAGCCGTTCAACGCGTTCTTCTTCGTCCCCGCGCTGTCCTCCGGGTTCAGCCTGTCCACCCTGTTCGCTACCCACCCGCCGCTCGAGGTGCGGCTGGACCGCCTCGGCCAGCTGTCCGCCCAGCTGGGCGGCCCGGCGTGACGGTCCGCCGTGACCGTCCGACTGCCCGGCCCGGCGTGACCGGCTGGGCCGATGGGCAGCCAAAGTAGGCTCGCCGGGTGGGCTTCCTCGACGCATTGCTCGGCCGCTCCAAGGTCAAGCGTGCCGATCTCGACCAGCTGTTCGCGGTGCCGTCGGCCGCGCTGACGCTGGCCACGGCCGGTTTCAATCCAACCGGGGTTGGCTCGGTGTGCTTCCGGGCCGCCGAGGGCGGTGCGTTCGCCCAAACCGAGGCCGAGATCAGAGCGCTGCTAGACGTGGACGCGGGTCCCCCGGTCGAGCTGACCAAGGACTCGTACGGCTACAGCTGGCTGGTGGTCAGGCACGATCCGGACGATGTCGCCGGGCTGGTCACCGACCTGCACGCGATCAACCTGTCGCTGCAGGACGCCGGGTTCGGCCCATCGCTGCTGTGCTCGCTGATCGTGTTCGACGGCACCGTCAACAATGAACACCGCCGGCTCGGTCTGGTGTATCTGTACAAGCGCGGCACGTTCTACCCGTTCGTTCCGCTGCCCGGCACCGAGCAGCGCCGGGACAACCCGGTCGAGCTGCAGGTCCGTGCGGTGCTCACCGATGACCTGCGAGCCGAGCCCGACCTGTCCCGCTGGTTCGCGGTATGGGGCGCGCCCGGCGTGGCCACGGATTAGTCCTTAGCCACGACCCCGGGCAGCGACAGCATCCGGTTCAGGGCGGTCTTGGCGTGGCGCGCGGTCCGCTCGTCGACGGTGATCTGATTCACCACGGTGCCGTCCACCAGCGACTCCATCGCCCAGACCAGATGCGGCAGGTCGATCCGGTTCATCGTCGAGCAGTAGCAGACGTTGCGGTCGAGGAACACCACGGTCTTGTCCGGGTGCCGGTTCGCAAGTCGCTGGACCAGGTTCAGCTCGGTGCCGACCGCCCAGGCGGAGCCGGCCGGGGCCGCGTCGATGGTCTGGATGATGTATTCGGTGGAGCCGATCAGATCGGCGTTGTTGACCACCTCGTGCCGGCACTCGGGATGCACCAACACGGTCACCCCGGGAACCCGCTCCCGGACGTCGCGAACCGAGTCCAGCGTGAACCGGCCGTGCACCGAACAGTGACCGCGCCAGAGGATCATCGTCGCGTGCTGCAACTGTTCCGAAGTCAACCCGCCGCCCGGCTTGTGCGGGTCGTAGAGCACGCAGTCGTCCAGGGAAAGCCCGAGCTCGCGCACCGCGGTGTTCCTACCGAGGTGCTGGTCGGGCAGGAACAGCACCTTCGTGCCCTGCTCGAGCGCCCACTCCAGGGCGCGCTTGGCGTTGGACGAGGTGCAGATCGTGCCGCCGTGCTTGCCCGTGAACGCCTTGATGTCAGCCGAGGAGTTCATGTAGCTGACCGGAATCGTGACGTCCGCGATGCCGGCCTCGGCCAGCACGTCCCAGCAGTCCTCGACCTGGTCGAATGTGGCCATGTCGGCCATCGAGCAGCCGGCCGCGAGGTCCGGCAGGATGACCTGCTGATGTGGCGCGGTCAGGATGTCTGCCGATTCGGCCATGAAATGCACGCCGCAGAACACGATGTAGGGCGACTGCGGTCGGGCCGCGGCCTGCTGGGCGAGCTTGAACGAGTCGCCGGTCACGTCGGCGAACTGGATCACTTCGTCCCGCTGGTAATGGTGGCCGAGCACGAACAGCTCGTCGCCGAGCACCGCTTTGGCTGCCGTCGCGCGGTCGACCAGCGTGGGGTCGGCGGCCGCTGGCAGCCCGCCGGGGCACTCGACTCCGCGCTCGGTGAACGGGTCGGCGCCGCGCCCGAGCAGTAGCAGCGGGACCGGCGTCGGCCGCTGGACGCGGTCGGTCACGGACGTGTCGGTGGTGATGGTCACCTGGTGCCTCCCAAGTACTCGCCATCGATCGTCGCACATCGGGATGGGGCGACTCCGATACGCCCTGTCAGGCCAACAGGCTGATCACGTACAGGTCGTAAGTGCGCGTGCTCAGCAAACGGCCCACGCGCCACGCCCGCACCTAGGGTTGGTTCCTGTGCGGGTGCTGGTGGCGCCGGACAAGTTCGCCGGCACGCTAACCGCCGTTCAGGCGGCCGAGGCGATCGCGGCCGGTTGGCGAGCCGGCCGGCCGGATGACGAGCTCGACCTGGCGCCGCTGTCCGACGGCGGCCCCGGATTCGTCGACGTGCTGCACCGTGCCCTCGGCGGGGAGATCATCCGGATCGAGGTAACTGGACCGCTCGGTGACCCGGTGGTGGCCCCGATGCTCCGCGCCGGCGACCGAACGTATCTGGAGTCGGCGACCGCGTGTGGGCTCGATCTGCTGCCGCGGGACCGGCGTGATCCGGAAGCGGCCGGCACCTACGGGGTAGGTGAGCTGCTCGCCGCCGCACTTGACGCGGGCGCCGCCGAGGTCGTGGTCGGACTCGGCGGTTCGGCCAGCAACGACGGCGGTGCCGG
>DATFRM010000156.1:0-3083 GCA_035263265.1 Actinomycetes bacterium | reverse complement strand
AAGTCGAAGTAGAAACCGAGTCGGCCGGCCAGCGGCACCGACTGGGCGACCGCCTGCTCCGCGGTCAGCGGCGCGCGGCCCCCGATCGACATGGCAGCACGCTAGCGCAACCAAACGTGGGTAGATCGGACGCGTGCTCTGCCGCTCCCAGTGATCGCGGGCGCCGGCGGTCGAACGGCGGCCAAACGTGCGGCGGGGAGCGTGGTCAGCTCCAGATCGTCACGTACACCGGCGGCCGGAACCGCGAGGGCGGTACCCCAGAGCCGGGCGCCCGCATCAGGTGCATGGCCTCCGGCGTACCGAGGAAGCTACGCAGCGAACTGGTCGCGGCAGAGCGCCGCTCCGGCGCCAGGGTGGTCGCATACCACGCGGTCTCCACCGGAGTGGCCGGCGTCTCGACAACGGATAGTTCCCCGCGGCGCAGCTGCTGGCTGACCAGGTGAGCGAGTGCCGGCGCGACCCCGGCGCCGTTGGCCACCGCCGCCCAGGCCGCGGTCTGGTTAGGGAAGACCTGGACGTTCGGTTCGGGCACCCGCAGCCGGCGCAGCAGCCGGCTGGTGTCGCTGTGCGGATCGGTACCGCTCGGGTCGACCAGCCATGGCCACAGCCGCGGCTCGCCCCGAGGGCGGCTGTGCCCGGCGCCGACCACGATCATGCGAGTCCGGAAGATCGGGTCACTGCGCAGGTCCGCGTTGGCGGTGCCGCCAAGGTTCGGCCCGAGGGCCACGTCGGCCAGCCGGTTACCGATCAGCACCGGCATCTCGGCAACGCTGGCCACCCCGCACGTTGTCTCTACCGTCTTGGCGGTTCGCCGGGTGAACGCCTCGGTCAGCGGAGTTGCGACGAACTCAGCGATCGGGCTGGTCGCGATCACTCGCAACGGCTCCGGTGCCCCCTTCGCGGCCCGCACCGCGGCCTCCGCCTCGGCCGCCAGACCTACCATCTGCGTGGCCACTGTCAGTAGTCGGGCGCCACCGGCGGTTAGCGTCATCCCGCTGGTGCCGCGGGTGATGAGCGGGTCGCCAAGGTGCTGGCGCAAAGCCGCCAGCGCTTGGGAGACCGCGGGCTCGCTGACCCCGAGCGCGGTCGCCGCGGCCTTCACCGATCCGAGCCGCGCGACCAGCACGAACGCGCCGAGCTGAGTGAGCGTCACGGCACCCATTCTCGCCCTCCCATCGCGCACCGATAAGGGCGATAAGGGATCGCTTATTACCCGGTTGCCGAGCCGCGGAGGCGGCACGAAGATCCGGACATTCCGGAGGGAGGCGCTCATGCAGGTGCCAGCGCACTTCGAATACGAGAAAGCGACCACCCTCGACCACGCGATCACATTGCTCGCCCGCCTCGGACCCGAAGCCAGGGTCGTGGCCGGCGGGCACAGCCTCATCCCGATGATGAAGCTGCGGATGGCTCAACCCGACGCGCTGGTCGACATCAACGATCTCGAGGCCGAGCTCGGTGCCATCTCGGTTGAGGGCGACGAGCTGCGGATCGGCGCGCTCGTCCGGCACGCCGAGCTGCTCGCCTCGGCTGTGATCGGCGAGCATTATCCGATCTTCCACGACGCCGAGCGGGTCATCGCCGATCCGGTGGTCCGCAACCGCGGGACCGTCGGCGGTTCGTTGTGCCAGGCAGATCCGTCCGAGGACCTGTCCGCGGCGTTCGCCGCGGTCGAGGCGACAGCGGTCATTGCGGGACCGAACGGCACCAGGACGGTGCCGATCCGGGAGTTCCACGTCGGACCGTACGAGACCGTGGTCGGACCCGGTGAGTTGCTCACCGAGCTGCGGATCCCGATCCGGCCGGGCGGTGGCAGCGCGTACGAGAAAGTGGAGCGGCGGGTCGGGGACTGGCCGGTCGCCGCGGCCGGCGCCGCGCTCTGGCTGGACGGCGACACGGTCTCGTCAGCCGGGATCGGTCTGACCGCAGTGGGTGCGCCGAGGTTCGCCGCGGCCGAGGCCGAGCAGTACCTGCGCGGCCAGCCGGCCACCGAGGAGAGCTTTGCCGAGGCCGGCCGGATCGCCGCGGCCAACTGCAACCCGACTGCCGATCAGCGCGGTCCGGTCGACTACAAGCGGCATCTGGCCGGTGAGCTGACCACGCGAGCGCTGCGGCGCGCGAGTGCCCGCGCCCGCGGACAGGAGGCGTGACATGCAGATCACCGTCACCGTCAACGGAACCAACTACACCCGTGACGTCGAGCCGCGGCTGCTGCTCGTCCATTTCCTGCGCGACGAGCTGGGCCTGACCGGCACGCACTGGGGTTGCGATACCAGCAACTGCGGGGTGTGCGTGGTCTGGCTGGACGGCACGCCGGTCAAGTCGTGCACGGTGCTCGCGGTTATGGCCGCCGGGCGCGCGGTGCGGACCGTGGAAGGGCTGGAGCAGGATGGCCAGCTCGACCCGATCCAGCAGGGCTTCACCACCTGCCATGGCCTGCAGTGCGGGTTCTGCACGCCGGGGATGATGATGACCACCCGCTGGCTGCTCGACAACCACCCGGATCCGTCCGAGCTGGAGATCCGCGAGGCGATCTCCGGTCAGCTGTGCCGGTGTACCGGCTACGAGAACATCGTCCGGTCGGTCAAGTGGGCCGCCGCACACCCGGCCGGTGCTCCGGCTGCGGCCCCGGCCACCAGCGAGGAGGTGCCGGCATGACCGCCACCGAGGAACGCGCCATCCCGATCGGCTACGGCAGCATGCCCCGCAAGGAGGACGCGAGATTCATCCGTGGCCGCGGCAACTACGTCGACGACGTCACGTTGCCCGGCATGCTGCACGGCGCGGTGCTGCGCAGCCCGTTCGCGCACGCCCGCATCATCTCGATAGACACCTCCGCCGCCGAGGCGCACCCGAAGGTCAAGGCGGTCATTACCGGCGAGACGCTGGCCGGGCTCGGCTTGGCCTGGATGCCGACGCTGTCGTACGACACCCAAGCCGTGCTGGCCACCGACAAGGTGCGGTTCCAGGGCCAGGAGGTGGCGTTCGTCGTCGCCGAGGACCGGTACGCGGCCCGGGACGCGCTCGAGCTCATCGAGGTCGACTACGAACCGCTGCCGGTGGTCGCGGACGGCCGGCGGGCG
>DATFRM010000155.1:0-3737 GCA_035263265.1 Actinomycetes bacterium | reverse complement strand
GCACGAGCAGTACGCGCAGCGGGAGAAGCAGATTGGCAGCGAGGCGATGCGCGAGTTCGAGCGCAAGGTCGTGCTGTCGGTGCTGGACCGTAAGTGGCGCGAGCACCTCTACGAGATGGACTACCTGCAGGAGGGCATCGGACTGCGCGCAATGGCGCAGCGGGATCCCTTGGTGGAGTACCAGCGCGAGGGCTTCGACCTGTTCTCGTCGATGATGGACGCGATCAAGGAGGAGTCGGTCGGCTACCTGTTCAACCTCGAGGTCCAGATCGAGCAGCGGCCAGCCGTGGTCGCGGGCGCGGATGGCGAGGCTGGTGCCGATGCCGCGGTGCCGGCGGAACAGGACGGCGCCGAGCGCGCGGTGCCTGCCGCTGCCGCGGCGGCGGGGCCCGGCATACCGGTCGGAACCAGCGCCGGGCCGGCGATCGTGGCCAAGGGTCTGGTCGCGCCGCGCCGCCCGGCTCGACTCGAATACTCGGCACCCACGGTGGACGGCGGCGCCGCCGGTGTCGAGCGCCGATCCGGCGGTACGGCAGCGGCCGCACCGGCGCGGTCCGGCGGAACGGTTGTCGAGGCGTCGGTGGCCGCGGACCACCCGGAGTGGGGCAAGGTGGCTCGTAACGCCCCCTGCCCGTGCGGTTCGGGCCGCAAGTTCAAGCGCTGCCACGGCTCACCCGCGCGCTAACCCGGAAGTGGCTGGCCGGCCACACCCCCGTGGCGGCCGGACCAGCCGAACCTGGCAGCACCAGCCGAACCTGGCGGGCCGGTGCAGCCGGAACGTGGCGGTCGCCGCACCAGCCGGAACGTGGCGGTCGCCGCCGCCCATCGCTCGACCCCGCGGATCTGCGATCTAGGCGCGGGAAGCCGCCCGATACGCTCCCCGGCGTAAGCGGCTAGCCGACCTGCACCTCCGTGCAGATCCACCGGCCGGCCATGCCCTCGAATCGCAGCGCCACAGCCCTGCCCCGATTACCGACGTGTACGTGCGCGCAGACCTCGGCCGCGCCGTCGACTGGCTCGAAGCTGCGCACCGATCGCACCTTGATCCGGGGCCGGGCCGGGGAGCCGGCTACCCGCCGTACCGCACGCTGGCGGGCCGGAACTGCGGCTAGCACGGCATCGAACGCGGCCTCGGAGAATGACTTCGCCAGGTGATCCGGCGGACGCGCACCGGCCAGTGCCTCGCCCACGGCGACGGCTAGGCGCAACCCGAGTTCCCGCGGATCGGGCAATTGGCTACGCGGTGTCCGTTTGGGTGGTCGAGATTTCCCGCCGTTAACGGTGTCCGCGACCAGTTGCAGTGCTCGGTCGGCGGGCCCGGGCTGCACCGGACGGCTCGCGGGAAAGCTCAGCGCGAGAGTGCCTTGGATGGGAATTCCGATGCCGAGCTCGGTACGAATCAGTTCCGGGCGCCACTCCTCGGTGTCGTACGGCGGCTCGGTCTGCGGCACGCGCATCACATAGGGCATCGGTTCCGATCGCACAGCCACCGCATCCGTCAGCGTGGTCATGGCATCTCCATGGAGGTTTGGGCACGGTCGCGAGGACATCAGCTGGGGGGCAAGAGCCGTTGCCCAGGCAGGATGAGGTCGGGATCCGGGCCGATCACAGATCGGTTCGTTGCATACCAACGAGGCCATCGCACGGCGATCTCGCGGTTGCTCGGCTCGCCGCCCAACTCCCGGGCAGCGATGTCCCACAGGGTGTCGCCCGGCACTACGATCATGGTGCGGTCGCGGGCCGGCCGCTCATCTGGCGAGCCGCTGTCCGAATCGTTGCGTTGACCGGAATCCGGCCGTCCGGAATCCGGCCGTCCGGAGCCCGGTTGGATCGATGCCGGATGAGCGGAACCTGGCTGGCTGGCGGCGGATGGCTGTGCCGGAGCGGTCGGAAGGCGGGGCAGCGTTGTCGGGCTGTGCGGCATCGAAGTAGGCAGTCTCGGTAGGAGAGTCGGTTGCGGCTCGCTCGTGCCGCCCGGCCATCCGAGAGCAAGCGCCGGCCGGTCGAGACTCGGCAGCCGAGACAGTGCCGTGTGCCCCGGGTGAGCGGGCTGGCTCGGCCATCCGGAGCCCTCGCTTGCGGTCGTGGCGCCGGTGGCGGTGCCAGCACCGGCCACGCTGACGATTGCGAAGACGAGGCCGATCACGCCGCCGGCCAGCCGCCGGATGATCCGCGGGCTAATGCGCTCGGCCAAGTGACTGCAGCTGCGCCCGACGGCGCCGGGTGCTTCTGCCAGCAGGGCAACGGTGAACCCAACCAGCAGCCAGCCGAGACAGATCCACAAGCCGACGGTTGCCGCCGTGGAAAGCCAGGCGTCCAAGCGCATCATCGCTAGCCTCCGGTTGTGTCTATTTGCTTCTGTTTACTTCTAGTAGCCTTGGCATGCTGCTGTCAAGGGGAGCGGGTGTACCGTCGCGTTCGTGCGGTGGGAGGAGCTGTTTGCGGACCTGACCGCGGAGTTCGAGGCGCTCGAGTCAGCCGAGTTGGCGGCCGAGGTCTCCGACCGGACCAGGCGGGAGCAGGCGCTGATCCGGCTGGTGGATCGGTTGCGCGTGGCCGAAAGCGGAGCAGTCGCCGTGACCCTGCAGACACCGGAGGGCGATCGGACAGTCACCGGCCGACTCGTGGACGTTGGCCCCGACTGGCTCCTCATGGGACGCGCCGATGCGCCGGTGGAGGTACTGATTCCGCTGTCCGCGGTCGGCACCGTGATCGGGCTGCCCAGTGGCGCACTGGAGCCCGGAAGTGAGGGCCATGTTAAGGCCAGGCTGGGCCTGGCCCATGTGTTGCGCGGAATCGCGAGGGATCGGGCTGCGGTCTGCCTGGCCATCCGCGCTGGTGGCTCAACCCTGACCGGCACCATTGATCGAGTGGGTGCCGACTATCTCGATCTTGCCGAGCACGCGCCAGATGAACCGCGGCGGGCCGGCAACGTGCGCGGACAGCGAACGGTGCCGTTTACGGCCATCCTGTTCATCCAGCGGGCCGTCGCTGGATAGGTCCCGAGAGGTTCTCGCGCACGTCGATGGCGGGAGCCAGACTGCTCAGTCCGGGCTGAACGTCTCTTCACGCTTGAACGCCTCATCGTGCTCGACCGCCTCGTCCGGCTCGACCGCCTCATCCCGCTCGAACGGGTGATCCGTCACGAACCTCTCGGTCTCGGCGTACATCCGCTCGATGTACTCCTCGAGCGCGCGCTGCTCGACCCGCCACTGCCCGCGACCGCCGATCTTGATAGCCGGAAGATCACCGCGGCGCACGAGCGCGTAGGTCTGAGTGGCCGAGATGTTGAGGACCTCGGCGACGTCGGCAAGCGTGAGGAACCGTTGGCTCATCCGTGGATCCCTCCGGTAGCTATCGTTTGCGCAAGTTTGCCACGGATAGCCGTGGGCCCGTGTCCACAGGCACTCAACCTGTGGAGAAACCGGCTCGAATGTCGGCGTGGTGCGGCACGATATCCCGCAGCCGTCACCGTTCGTTACATGATGCATACCCATCGTGAAGGGAGAGTGCGGTGCTCGACATCACGTCGCCGCCGGCGTCCCGATTACGGCAGCCGCGCTGGCTGAACGTTCGGTTACTAGTCGGAGTGAGCCTGGTCCTGATCTCGATCGTGCTCGGCACCCGAGTGGTGGCGGCGGCGACCGACAGCGATCTGGTGTGGCAGGCGAGAGCTGAGCTGGCCGTGGGCACTCCGGTCGGCGATGCAGACCTGCGGGCGATCGAGGTTCGGCTCC
>DATFRM010000154.1:0-4729 GCA_035263265.1 Actinomycetes bacterium | reverse complement strand
CGACTAACAATTCGGCGCGTGGCAAAGGTGCGAGTCCAGATCGCGACCGCCGAGCCGACCGGACGATCGATCCGCACACCCACCGGTACAACGGAGCCGGTCGTTGGCAACCGCAGCAGCGTGGCAAGCACGCGGGTGGCGACCGTGCGGCCGCGATGAATCTCGAACCGCCCGGTACCGCGGGCCGGGCCGGCTCCTAGGTGGAACCGGTGCACCCAGTGCTCGGCTTCCGCCGGCGAGTCAGGCGGCGTGCCGGAGCAGCGCACCGATCTGCTCACCGTCGTGCCACGGTCTTGCGTCGGTCATGCCGGCCTCGGTGACCGCGTGGACTTCTGCCCCGCCTCCGACGGCAGCCCGGATGAGTGCCGCGTCGGCCCGAGCAAGGCGGTGTCGGCCCAATGACTTCGGCAGGTCGGTTGGGAGGACGGCCAGGTCGAGCGGTTGGCCGCCGATGGCGATCGGCTGTGCGAAACCGCCGACGGCGATAAATAGGTGTTCGACGTTGCGCTGCGCCAGTGCGGCGACGGTCGGCGCGAGCCCCTGCACGGCCTGACCACCGCGGCCGAGCTCCCGGGCGTAGGTGTTCAGCAGCCCGTACTCTCGCCGAGTGCCGTCGTCGGCTACCGCGAGGTCGATCTCTAGCTCGGTCACAACCCGCTCACTACCGGCCGCGCGGCCGTCGGGTACCTCGACCGGCTGGTCCCTTCGTTTTGGCATCGCTTTGACCACCACGATGTGCGGCGCACTGGGCAGCTGAAGTGCGATCAGCGGAAACATGTCGGGAAGGTGGTCCCACGACGTGTGGCCCAGCGGTGCGCCGCGCGCGACTCGCTCGTTGAACAGGACGCGTTCCCGGTTTGCGACGACGACCAGCGTCCCCGGCTCGTCGCCGAAGAGCGAGCGGTTCAACCGATCCGCGATCGTGTCGGACATCCGGTCCAGGACGTCCAACGGAACCTCCCTGGCCTTCAGGGTGCGCCGCAAGGCTCGCCATCTGAGCTCCACCAGATGTACACCGTGTGCGCCGTACTCCGTCGTGTCGAGATACGCCGTAGCGAACGGTCCGTCGTGCCGATAGAGCGGGAGCAGATAGGAGACATTCATAGTGTTCGCTCCGTCTCGAGCGAGAGGAAGTCGGCAACCTTGAGCAGACGTAACGCTTGGCGGGCGACCGGCCCGACGCTGCGGCGGTTCTCGTCGTGGTAGATCCGCGGTGAGCTGACCAGCACTCGCCGGCCGCGGGTGCGCAGCTCGGCTCCGCCCGCGGCCAGCACGTTCTTCACCCAGTCGGAATCCGAGCCGTAGGTCAGCGCGAGCACGTAGCGGTCCGCCGACCGGAACACATTGACCGGCGTGCGGTAGGTCCGGCCGGATCGCCGTCCCCGGTGCACGACCACCCCGAACCCGGGTAGCCACGGTGCGACGTGGCGGGAGAGTCGGTTGAAACCGACCCGGTTGGCCCGGGCGACCCATCTCGGGATCGGCATCGGCCGCCGCCCTTCGCGGACGCTGCACCGACCGGGGACACGACCGGTCGGACCGGGCACCGTCGGTAGCAGGTGGCGGGGACTACCCGCCACCTGCTACCGGCAAACTGGATTTCCGCTCAAGATGACGCAGCTGGCCACTAGCGGTCGACCAGCACCACCTCGTACTGGTCCGCGGTCGGCGGCACGCCGGTGTCGAACTTGGAGTTCGCGGCCAGCAGCTGGTTGCCGTGCAGAGCGACCGTGGTCGGTATCTGGAAGTGCGGGCTGGTGATCACCTTGTCCACTACCGCGCCGGACAGGTCGGGGCTGACCTGCAGCTCCGCGATTTGGTTCAGGAATGATTGCGCCACCCAGAGCCGGCCGGATTCGTAGAGGATCCCGTCCGGCGACGCGATGCTGACCAGCGGGCTGCTCGCTCCGGTCGCCGGATCGACCGTGTACAGCGCATTAGTGCCGGAGTGCGCAACGATCAGCGTGTGGCCGTTCGCGGTGGCGGCGATTCCGTTGAGGTTGAAATCACCGCTGGTGTCCGACGCAGGTCCGGTCACCGTCAGCGTGTGGAAGTCGCCCGGCACGCCGGTCGGGCTGATCGGCACGAAATACAGCTCCGGCCGCAGCGAGTTGGTGAACCACGCGCCGTCCTGGGTGATCGCCACGTCGTTGATGAACGACTGGCCCGGCGTGGCGAATTGGTAGCTGGCGACGGCGCCACCGGTCGTGGCGTCGAAGACGTGGCCCTGACCGGTGGAGCCGCCGGCGACGAACAGCAGGTTGCTCGCGTCGTCGACCTTGAGGCCGACCGCCATCTGGCCGGCCGGCGCATCGACTAGCCGCTGCACGGTGCCGTGCTGTAGATCACCTCGGAAGATGTCGCCGCCGAACAGCTCACCGGAGTAGAACGTGGCGCCGCGACCGACCGCGACTCCCTCGGTCGAGCTAGCGCCCGGCAGCACGATCAGGTCGGTAGCGGGCGTGGCGGCAGCGGGCGTGGCGGTTCCGATCACCGCCGTAAGACCCAGCAGGCCGATCGCTCCGATCAGCGCACGCCAGGACTGACGATTCCGTTCAACGGATGCCGACATCGATACCTCCGTATCGCTCGATCGCCGTTCACCCTAGCTTCGGTTACCCCCCGTACCAGGAGGGAGCGGGCGCCGGAAGGCCGCTAAGGCCGCGTGCCGTGCTCGTATCCGGCCAGGTAGGTCCGTAGTCCGCGCTCGCCGTGGCGCATCATCGCCAGGTGATTGGCCCGGAACGCCGGCCTCGCGATCGGGGCGAGTCGGCGCAGCAGGGCCTTGTTCGCCACCACGTCCTCCTCGAACAGCAGATCGGCGCCCCGGCCGGTCGAGGCCGGCGTGATGGTCCAGCGGCTGAAGCCTTCCAGGTCGCCGGTCAGCTTTGCCTCGAGCACCCGGTTCACCGGATCCTGTGTGTCCTCGTGGACGACGAAGATCAGGTTGTATGGAAGCAGCGAGCGGACCCGCAGCTCGTACGCCTGATCGGAGATCCTCGTCACCTCCCGCACCTCGGGCCACCAGCGCGGATAGCGGTCGAGTGCTTCGAGCGCGGCATAGGCGCTCGCCGGGGCGGCATCGACCCGCCACCTGCTGCGGAACTCGTACCGGTTGCCTGCCATGCCCCAAGTGTGGACACTTTCGGCTGCCCGGCAACGTCTTGACCCAGGAGGGCGGATGGCCACCGACGCCGACGCCGAAACCGGACTGAGCGCCGCCGATCAGCGAGCGCTCGCGGTCAGGTTGTTCAACGAGGTGTGGCGGCTACTCGAGACCGAGCAGCGAACACCCGAGCAGGACGACGAAATGATCCACATGGCGCACGCGTCCCGGTATCACTGGGGACCGATCGGCACCGCGGTCAACCGGGTGCGAGGTGAGTGGCAGTGCTCGCGGGTATACGCCACGCTCGGTCGCGCCGAGCCGGCGCGGTATCACGCCAAGCGGGCGCTCGATATCTGCCAGGAGCACGGGATCGGTGACTTCGATCTCGCGTTCTGCTACGAGGCATTGGCCAGGGCGTCCGCGATCGCTGGCGATGCCGAGGAGACGGCCCGCTGGACCGCTCGCGCGGTCGAGGCGACCGAACAGATCGGCGATCCGGAGGACCGCGGTCTTGTCAGGGCGGATCTGGCCACGATCACGGAGCTGCCGGCGGTCCGCCACCGGTAGGTGCCCTTGACGCAGCTGCGGCCGCGCCGCGCCGACGCATGCTCGCGCCATAACTAAACGTAGTGAGCCCACTACGTCTAGTAGAGAATCGCCGGTGGGGCTAGCTTCCGCAGTGAACGGCTGCTTCGTGTCCCCGGCGCGCCATCGCGCAACCATCCGGGGCGGTGGCCGAGCCGAGGAGGGGAGCAGATGGAGCTCCGATTATGGCGATGGCCCACCATGGCCTGCGCCGTTGTCCTGACCGTAGCGGTGGGTGCCGGACCGGCCCAGGCCGCCGTGTCCCAGGAGGGCGAGATCCTCTCCGTTCCCGGCGCGCAGGCAGTCAGCGGCAGCTACATCGTCGTGTTCAAGAACTCCGCGGTGTCCATGGCCGGCGTTGGCGTGGCAGCTACCAATCTGGCCCACAAGCACGGCGGGACGGTCGGGTTCGAATACACCGCGGCGCTACGCGGTTTCTCGGTTCGAGCGGGCGAGAAAGCGGCGCGGCGGATGGCCGCGGACCCGCGGGTTGCCTACGTCCAGCAGAACAGCGTTGTCCACGCGCTCGGCACCCAGCCCAATCCGCCGTCCTGGGGGCTCGACCGGGTGGACCAGCGGAACCTGCCGCTGGATAGTAGCTACACGTACCCGAATACCGCGAGCAACGTTCGGGCGTACATCATCGACACCGGGATCCGGACCACCCACACCGACTTCGGCGGCCGAGCCGTGTGGGGCACCAACACCACCGGAGACGGGAACAACACCGACTGCAACGGCCACGGCACGCATGTCGCGGGGACCGTAGGCGGTTCCTCGTACGGCCTGGCCAAGTCGGTCGCACTGACCGCGGTCAAGGTGCTCAACTGCGCAGGCAGCGGGACCAGTGCGGGCGTGATCGCCGGGATCGACTGGGTGACCGGCAATCACACAGCCGGCCAGCCGGCGGTAGCCAACATGAGTCTCGGCGGCGGTATCGACACCGCGCTGGACAACGCGGTGGCCAACTCCATCGCGGACGGCATCACCTACGCGGTGGCGGCCGGAAACAGCAACGCCAACGCGTGCAACTCC
>DATFRM010000153.1:0-3981 GCA_035263265.1 Actinomycetes bacterium | reverse complement strand
CACGATCGCCTCGGCCGGCGGCGGCTTCGCGCCCGGCGCCACCTTCCCCAGTCCGTTCCTGGCCGGCCTCCCCGCGGCGGATGCGGAGCGGCTGGGCGCGCGGCTCGAAGTGCCCGCGATCCTTGGAACCCCGCTTGGTGTGCGTGCCGACGACATCGTGCGGCTGCGCGGCTTCGATCCGCTGTTGGCCGACGGCTGGGACGACGTGGACCTCTCGCTCCGGCTCGGTGCTTACCGTCCAGGGCAGGTCGTAGTGGCTACCGGGAGTGTTGTCCGGCAGGTTCGCATGACGCAGTCGCGGTCGAGAGGGCCGACGGAGGAACCCGTGCTCGGTGAGCGAATCTTCCGCGAGCGGTGGACCGGACGGGTGCCGGCCGGAGACGACAGCCTGTGGCGTTCGGCCGGCTTTGAGGTGCTCGACGACCGCGTCGGCGGTGATCTCCCCGTCTCGGCCGAGCTGGTCCGGCCAGTGCTCAGGTGGCTGGGCCAGCCCGCTGCTTCGGCCCGGGAGGTCGGGAGCGCAGGGTCCTTTGGGGCGCCCGAGCGGCCAGTGCTGCGCTGGGCGATCAAGACGTCCATCCCGGCGGATGCCCGCGGCCAGTCCTGGGGCGACCTCTTCTTCGCTCAGCTTCTCGCCGACGCACTCCGACGACTCGGACAGGTAGTGGCGATCGACGCCCGGGAGGCGGTCGATCGGGAGAGCGCGGCCCACGACGATGTCGTGCTTGTACTGCGCGGCTTGGAGGCGGTCGTGCCCCATCCGGGCAAGGTCAATCTGCTCTGGGTGATCAGCCATCCCGAGCTCGTCCGTCCGGCCGAGCTCGCTGGGTTCGACCACGTATTCGCGGCCAGCACAAGCTGGGCGGAGCAAGTGGCAGCCGGTGGCCAGGACCGGGTTACGGCGCTGCTGCAGGCAACCGATCCACTGCGGTTCAGACCCGAGGTGGCGATTCCGGACACCGGGCACCGCGTGCTGTTCGTCGGGAACAGCCGGCGGGAGATCTACCGGCCATCGGTGCGGCACCTGATCGAGGCAGGTGTGGACGTCGCGATCTACGGGCGCGGCTGGGAACAGTTCGTTGACCCGAGCCACATCAAGGGTCAACAGATCCCGAACGAGCGGCTGGCGGTGGCCTACCGATCCGCCGGTGTCGTGCTCAACGACCACTGGGAAGACATGCGCGAGTCCGGCTTCATGTCCAACCGGCTCTTCGATGCGGTGGCCGCAGGTGCCCGGGTGATCAGCGACGACATTGCCGGCAGCGAGGAGATATTCGGTGCCGCGGTACTCACGTACCGGACGCCCGAAGAGCTGATCCGGCTGGCCACCAGTCCGGTCAAGGAGTTGTTTCCTGCCGATGAGCGGCTGCTGGAGGTCTCCCGCCGGGTCAGGTCCGAGCACTCGTTCGACCGGCGGGCCGCCGTGCTGCTCGAAACCGCGCTGAAGCTGCGCGGGGCCGCCCGGGCCCGGGCCATGGGCACCCGGTAGGCCGCGGGCCCGCGCCTCCTTGCATGTCAGCGTGGTCTAGGGTTTCGCTGTTCTTACGAGGCGCCGACTGGGCGGACTGGGGAGAAGCGCGCCATGCACATTGCTGTGACCGGCTCCATTGCCACCGATCACCTCATGAGGTTCCGGGGCAAGTTCCGTGACTCGCTGGTCGTGGACCAGCTCGACAAGATCTCGTTGTCGTTTCTGGTCGAGGACCTCGAGGTTCGACGTGGTGGGGTGGCGGCCAACATCGCGTTCGGGATGGGCTGCCTGGGGTTGCGCCCGGTGCTGGTCGGTGCCGTCGGGTCGGACTTCATCGTGGACTACCGGTCCTGGCTCAACCGCCACAACGTCGACACCGAGGCGGTGCACATCTCGGATCTGCGGCATACGGCCCGATTCGTCTGCACTACCGACGACGACAACGCGCAGATCGCGTCGTTCTACGCCGGCGCGATGAGTGAGGCCCGCGAGATCGAGCTGTTGCCGATCGTGGATCGGCTCGGGCAACTCGACCTGACGATCATCAGCGCTAACGATCCGGAAGCGATGCTCCGGCACACCGACGAATGCCGTGCCCGTGGCTACCCGTTCGCGGCCGACCCCTCGCAGCAGCTGGCCTGGATGGACGGAGACGGCATCCGGTTGCTCGTCGACGGTGCCGCCTATCTGTTCACGAACGAGTACGAGGCGGCGCTGCTGGAGCAGAAGACCGGCTGGGGTCCCGCCGACGTGCTGGACCGGGTTGCCGTCCGGGTGACCACGCTGGGTCCGCGCGGCGCCCGGGTCGACCGGCGCGACGAGCCGCCGATCGAGGTATCGGCCGTCGACGAGCGCCTCAAGGCCGACCCGACCGGCGTCGGCGACGCGTTCCGGGCCGGCTTCCTGTCCGGCGTCGGCTGGGGCCTGTCGCTAGAGCGTTCGGCGCAGATCGGCGCGCTGCTGGCCACGTATGTCCTCGAGACGATCGGCACCCAGGAGTACGAGATCGGCCAGGCGCGGTTCCTGGAGCGGCTGGCCAAGGCGTACGGGTCGGACGCCGCCGACGAGGTGGCGCCACATCTGCGCTGTCCCCGGCCCTAAGTGCAGGTCGTATCACCGACGACCATCATGAAGACCGCCCTGCCGACCGAGCCGCCAGCCACTCGCTGGCAGCTTCCGCCCGCGTCATCCGCCGACGCGGATGGCCTGGTCGGCGTCGGTGCCGATCTCGAGCCCGGCACCTTGCTGGCCGCGTATCGATCCGGGCTGTTTCCGATGCCGGTCGCCCGCCGCGGACCGGTCGGGTGGTGGTCGCCCGATCCGCGCGGGGTCATCCCGCTCGACGGGCTGGCGGTCAGCCGATCGCTGCGAGCCGCCTGCCGCCGCTACGAGATCCGGGTCGACACGGCGTTCCCCGAGGTCATCGAGGCGTGCGCCGATCCAGCTCGGCCCAACGGGTGGATCACACCGGAGATGCAGCACGCGTACGGGCGGCTGCACCGGCTCGGCTGGGCGCACTCGGTGGAGGCGTGGACCCCGGACGGCGACCTGGCCGGCGGTCTGTACGGGGTCGCGATTGGTGGCCTATTCGCCGGTGAGTCGATGTTCTACCGCCAGCGGGACGCGTCCAAGGTGGCGCTGGTCGCGCTCGTCGAGATGCTGCGCGCCGGCGGTGCGGCCGAGCGAATCCTGGACGTGCAGTGGACGACTCCGCATCTGAGCTCGCTCGGCGGGCACGACCTGCCCCGAGACCGCTACCTCGCCCTGCTGGAACGGGCGCTGGGCCAGCCGTTACCGCCGGCGTTCCGATAGCCACGCCGCCTAGGCGAGCCGTTCGACCAGGTAGGCGCGGCCGCCGGCCGGCGATGCGATCGCACCGAGATATCGCTGCTCACGCATCTGACACCAAGCCGGAATATCCACCTGCGCTGCCTCGTCGTCGGAGAGCACGGCAACCACGGCGCCGACCTCCACCGCGCCGATCTGCTTGGCCAGCTCGATGACCGGGATCGGACAGCGCCGGCCCAGCGTGTCGATGACCAGGGCCGCCTGGTCGAGGTCTAGCTCGGGCGGGGTCATATGTCGCCTACTCCGGCCTCGGCCCGGAGCTTGGCTATCAGCCCGGGTAGGACGTTGAGGAATCGCTCGACCTCGGTCTCGGTCACCTCCAACGGCAGTGACACCCGGACATTCCCGTGGGTGAGCACGCCCATCGCGGCCAGCACATGGCTCGGCTGCAGCGTGCTGGACGTACACGAGGAGCCTGAGTTCACCGCGAATCCGGCCCGGTCGAGCTCGGTGATCAGCGTCTCGCCGTCGAGGTACAGGCAGGAGAACGTGACCAGGTGCGGCAGCCGGTCGACCGGGTCGCCCACCACCTCGACGTCCGGCACGCTCGCCGGCACCGCGGCCCGGATCCGGTCCACCAGCGCGCGCAACCGTTCGGCCTGGGCGGCCCACTCGCCCGCCGCGGCCCGCAGGCTCGCCGCCGCCGCCACCACGGCGGGCAG
>DATFRM010000152.1:0-2596 GCA_035263265.1 Actinomycetes bacterium | reverse complement strand
CCGTCGAAGCGGTACTGGTAGGGCGGCATCGTGATGCGCAAGTCGGTGGCGGCGATCGCCAGCGCGGTCTTCACATCGCAGCGTTCGTGCGCGTCAATGAACTGGTCGAGCAGTTCCCGCTCAATGGGACTCGGCTCGGTGGCCGACCAGTCCAGCCGGTGTGAGGGCAGGTGCGCCTGCATTGTGGCCCGCGCTCGCTGCAAGGCGCTGTTGGCGGCGGCCACGCTGGTTTCCAGGAGCGCGGCCGTCTCGTTCGCCGGCTGGCCCAGCACATCGCGCAGGACCAGAGCGGCGCGCTGCCGCGGTGGCAGCACCTGCAGCGCCGCGAGGAAGGCCAGCTCGATGGTTTCCCTCGCGACGACTGCGGCGTCCGGCTGGTCCTCGGCCGGCGCGATCTCGTCGAGCAGCCGGTCCGGGTAGGGCTGCAGCCACGGCACTTCCGCGAACGACTGCAACGCGACCGGATGCCGGGCCTTGCTCCGGAGCACATCCACGCACACGTTGGTGGCGATCCGGTAGAGCCAGGCCCGGTAGGACGACGGGTAGGACGAGTCGCCGGCGAACTGCTCACGGCTGCGCCACGCCCGCAGGAACGTCTCCTGTACCGCGTCCTCCGCCTCGTCGAAGGACGCGAGCATCCGGTAGCAGTGGACGTGCAGTTCGCGGCGATGCTGCTGGGTGAGCTGCTCAAACGTCGACTCGTCGGAACTCATGACGTGCTCTCGCTCCGCTCCTGCAGCACCCAGGTGTTGCCGTCCGGGTCCTTGAAGTCGGCGAACGAGCCATAGGGCGTGCGGTTCGGGTCGGGACCCGGCTGCCACTGGCCGTCGGCCAGGTGCCGGACCTCGCTCACCTCGACGCCGCGCTTGGTCAGCTCCTCGTGCGCGGCCACGATGTCGGACACGACCAGGTGGGTGCCAACGTACGAGCCAGGCGTCGCCGAGGTGATGCCGACCCCGATCGAGATCGAGCACGCCGAGCCGGGTGGGGTCAGCTGGACGACTCGGAAGTCGTCGCCGGCTCGGTGATCGACATCGAGGTTGAATCCGACCTTCTCGGTGTAGAACTCCTTGGCCTTGTCCACGTCGGACACGGGGATCAGCACGAGCTCGAGCTTGTAGTCCATGACTTTCGGTTCCTTTCGCAGATGTGGTGTTTACCTCAGGACTAGACCAGAGGTCACGTTCGTCATCGTTCCGGTGATGCCGGCCGCCCGATCCGAGGCGAGGAACGCGGCGACCTCGGCCACGTTCTCCAGCCGCGGAGCCCGCCGGAGCGCGGCCATTCCTCCGATCGCTTCGACGGCCGCCGCCGCCGTCGGCGCATTCTCGCCGGCTACTTCTGCCAGTTTCTCGTCGGTCAGAGTCTCGGCGACGCCGGCGGTCAAGATGCCGCATACCCGGATTCCTTGCGGACCGACCTCTGCCGCCAGGTAGCGCATGAAGGCCTCGGTCGCCGCGTCGGCCGGACCAGTACTTCCCATGCCCGGCATCGCACCGGCACCGGATGCGCTGTTGAGGTGCAGGATCACCCCGGAGCCCTGCTCGGCCATCTGGCGAGCCGCGGTCCGGGCGGTGACGAAGTTGCCGCGCAAGCCTGTCTCCACCGCCCGCAGCAGATCATCCGTGCTCATCCGGACCAGCGGAATGCCTTGGACATCGCCGCGGCTGATCAGGTTGAACGACACGTCCACCCGACCGGCCTTGTCGACCACCTCGCGCAAGTGGCTCTCGACGGCCTGCTCGTCGGTCGCGTCCACGACGGCGACGTCGGCCTGCCCGTCGGCCGCGGTGATCTCGCCCGCGACCGCGTCCAGCGATTCCTTGGTGCGGCCGGCCAGAAAGACCCGAGCGCCCTCGCGGGCGAACGTTCGGGCCACACCGGCGCCTAGGCCACCGGCTCCGCCATAGATGATCGCGATCTTGCCTTCCAGTAGCCTGCTCATCGCCTGTCTCCGATCATTGATTTCGCATTGCCGGACATAGAACGTTCGGCTCCTCGAAAACTCATCGGTCGAGCGATGAATCGATCCCTGGGTTTACCGTGCATTTGGGCCCGGGAACGTGGGCCTAGGGTGCACTCACAGGTTTCTCACAGGAAGACCAAAGGTTCCGCACAGCTTGGCTGACCAGGCTGTGCCGCCATGCCGACCATGCTGATCGCCGCATCGACCGGAGCGACCCAGGCACCGCCGCCCCGACCGGACGGTCCGGTGCGGGTGCTCGTCGTCGACGACGAGCCAACCCTGTCCGAACTGCTGGCACTGGCCCTGCGATACGAGGGCTGGGAGGTGCAAACCGCTGGCGATGGCCAGACCGCGGTGCGGACGGCCCGCGAGTTCGATCCGCATGTGGTGGTCCTCGACGTCCTGCTGCCCGACCTCGACGGCCTCGAGGTGCTCCGCCGGCTGCGGGGCCAGTCGCCATCGATACCGGTGCTGTTCCTGACCGCCAAGGACGCGGTAGAGGACCGGGTTGCAGGCTTGACCGCAGGCGGCGACGACTATGTCACCAAGCCGTTCAGCCTGGAGGAGCTGGTGGCCAGGCTGCGCAGTTTGATGCGCCGGGCCGGGGTGGTGCAGCCGCGATCCGATGCG
>DATFRM010000151.1:0-6961 GCA_035263265.1 Actinomycetes bacterium | reverse complement strand
ACGGTCCTCCCGCTGTACTTCTCCCGCCCGATCAAGCGCGTCGACTACCCGCTGGCAAAGCTGGCCGCGATGGCGACCGCGGTGTTCATCGTGATGAGCACGCCACTGATCGTGCATTACCTGGGTGCGAGCTTCACCACGAATGACGGCTTGCATGGGATCTGGACCGAGACCAAGGCGGTCGCCCCGATCCTGGTCAGCGCCGGGGTGCACGCCCTGGTGCTCGGCGCGCTCGGCCTGGCAATCGCCTCGCTGACCCCGCGCCGGGCGTTCGCGATCGGCGGGATCGCCGCGTGGTACGTCCTCAGCAATGCCGTCATGGGCGCCCTGTTCGCGGCGCTCGCCAGCCGCAACGGTGGCACCGACCCGCCGCCCTGGCCGGCCGTGCTGTCTCCATTCCCGCTCCTCAACGGCTTCCAGAACGCCGCCCTCCGCCAGGAGCCGAGCCCGATCGACGCCAGCGGTTACGGCCTGCTGTTCATCGCGGTCACGATCGGTTTCTTCCTCGCCTGCCTCGCGGTGCTCATCGTCCGCTACCGCCGGGTGGCCCAGTGAGCGAGATCGAGCTTGCGAACGTCTCCCGCTGGTACGGCAACCTGGTCGCGGTCAACGACATCTCGATGCGGATCGGGCCCGGGGTGACTGGGCTGCTCGGCCCCAACGGCGCCGGCAAGACCACGCTGCTCAGCATGCTGGCCGGCTTCCTTCAGCCGTCCAAGGGCGACGTCACCGTGGACGGCGAACCGACCTGGAGCAACCTCAACCTCTACCGGAAGATCGGCTTCGTTCCCGAGCGGGAGGCGATCCTGGGCTACCTGACCGGCTGGGAATTCGTGTACGCCAGTGCCCGGCTGCACAAACTGCCGAACGCGCGGGCGTCCGCACAGGCCGCGATCGAGCTGGTCGACCTGGTCGATGCGTCCGGGCGGAAGATCGAGACGTACTCCAAGGGGATGCGGCAGCGGGCGAGGGTGGCCGCCGCGCTGGTGCACCGGCCGTCGGTGCTGCTGCTGGACGAGCCGTTCAACGGAATGGACCCGCGGCAGCGGCTGCACCTGATGGGCGTGCTCCGGCGGATGGGCGAGGCGGGGCACACCGTGCTGTACAGCTCGCACATCTTGGAGGAGGTCGAGCGGCTGGCCAGTGTCGTGCAGGTGATGGTGACCGGGCGACTGGCCGCATCGGGTGACTTCCGGAGCATCCGCCGGCTGATGACGCAGCGGCCGCACGTGTTCACGGTCCGGTCCAGCGACGACCGCCGGCTGGCCGCCGCGCTGGTCACCGACGGATCGGTGGCCGGAGTCACGGTCGGCGCGGATGCCCTGACCGTCAGTGCGTCCGACTACGGCACATTCACCCGGCTGCTGCCGCAGGTCGCGCGGGCCGAGAAGATCCGGCTGCGCGAAGTGCTGCCGACCGACGAGTCCCTGGAAAGCGTCTTCTCGTACCTGGTGGCGTCGTGAACCGGGTCATCGCCTCGATCACCTGGCGCGGCGCCCTGGGCCGGCGCCGGGCGATCCTGCTGTTCGTATTCCCCGCCCTGCTGCTGGTGCTCACGATTCTGCTCTCAGCCCTAGGTGGAGACCCACAGGACTGGATCAACGCCGTCGTCAACGGGCTCGGTCTTGGCGCCATGATCCCGATCCTCGCGTTGATCGTCGGGACCAGCGTGCTCGGCGTCGAGATCGAGGACGGCAACATCGTCCACCTGCTCACGAAGCCGGTGCCCCGGCAAGAGATCATCATCACGAAGCTGGTGGTGGCTTCGGTAGTCACCGCGCTGTTCGGGGCCGTCCCGATCGTGCTGGCTACGATCATCGCGATGCCGGACGAACTCGGCACCGCGTTCGGGTTGGGCGTGGCGGCTCTGGTGGGGTCGATCGTCTACAGCGCGGTGTTCGTGATGCTCTCGGCGCTCACCAAGCGGGCCGTGCCGATCGGGCTGCTCTACATCTTGATCTGGGAGAACCTGCTCGGCGGCCTAGCCGCCGCACGCGGGGTGCGAGCGCTGTCGGTCCGCCAGTACACCATGCGGATCGCGCAAGAGCTATCCGATCTGCCGGGCATTAACGCAAAGGTGGGTCTGGGCACGGCCATCGTGATGAGCATCGTGTTCACGGTCCTGGCGACGTACTTCGCGATCCGCAAGCTGCGCGCGTTCACGATCGCCGGCGACGTCACCGCCTGATCGACCGAGTGGCTTGGATTAGATCTTGATCACGGTGAGCTTTGGTACATCGTCGTAGTCGGCATCTTGGGTCACGACAGGAACGCCGTTGGCGATCGCGGTCGCGGCTATCCAGCTGTCATTGATCGGCATCTTCCGGTCCTTGACCCGCAGCGACGCAACCAGAACCGCCCACGCATCCGACACTCGCTCGTCGATCGGGAGCGGATCGAATCGCCTAGCCAGCTCATAGGTCGATAGCCGCACCGAGGCGATCTCCGGACTGGTCGCTTGCAGCACGCCCAGGCGAAGCTCGCCAAGAGTCACCGCGGAAACCGCCCATGAGTAATCAGCAAACTCCACAACCTTGATCCGCCCGGTCTCTGCACCAACCATTACCGAGGTATCGGCCACTGCCCGACGCTCGGTCACGACACGTCATCCGTGGTTTCGGTCAGTGTCGCCGCCAGGAGGTCGGTTATCCCCGTTACATCGGGTCCGAGTCGCTCGAGTTCAGGGATCAGTTCGCTGGCAGGAATCCACCGGCGCTGACGGCGGATTGGAATGAGCTTCGCTACCGGCTGATTGTCCCGGAGCACTTCGAACTCCTCGCCCGCCTCGACGCGCCGAAGGATCTCGGCGGTGTGGTTACGCAGGTCGCGTGCCGGTATCGAGGCCATGCTACAAGCGTAGCGTACTTGCTACAGGTGTAGCGAACCATCCGGAATCTCATGGGTTCCCGTGCTTACCCGCGTGAGAGTAGGGCTGGCGTTTTGGGCCGGTGGCTGGGACGGACGTGGTTGTGGACAGTGCACGCTTGAGCGGAGAGCCTGTGGATACCGGGCGCAGGACCCGGCGTCATCGACGATGGGCGTCGGGAATGCTCGACAGGGTCGGGGATGCTCGACAGGGTCGGGGATTCTCGCCCCGTTTGACGGAATGCGCCTGCGGGCTGGGGCGGACCTGGCAGCAACGCTGCGGCTGCTAGCCCGCTATGGCCAGCGAGCTCTGGACCACGGCGGCGAGCCGTTCGGCCGCGGCTCTGGCCGCCGCCTCGGTGCCTGCCTCGACCATGACCCGAACCAGCGGCTCGGTGCCGGACGGCCGGAGTAGCACCCGGCCGGACTCGCCGAGCTCGGCCTCGACCGCGGCCACCTCGGCCAGCACCTCGGCACAGGTGTCGAGCCGGGACTTGTCCACGCCCCGCACATTCACCAGGACCTGCGGAAGCCGGGTGACCACCGCGGCCAGCTCGGCCAGCGGCTTGCCGGCTGCCGCGGTCCGGGCCAGCAGCTGCAACCCGGTCAGCAGTCCGTCGCCGGTGGTGGCGTGATCGAGCAGCAGCACGTGGCCGGACTGCTCGCCACCGAGGTTGAACCCGCCGGCCTTCATCGCCTCGAGCACGTATCGGTCACCCACCGCGGTCTCCACCAGGTGGATGCCCTCGCGGCGCATCGCGATCCGCAGCCCGAGGTTGGACATCACCGTGGCCACCAGCGTGTCGTGAGCGAGCGTGCCGGACTCGCGCATGGCCAGCGCAAGTACCGCCATGATCTGGTCGCCGTCAATGACCTCACCGGCGCTGTCCACGGCCAGGCACCGGTCGGCGTCGCCGTCCAGCGCGATCCCGGCATCGGCACCGTGCTCCGGCACCGTCGCCCGTAGCCGGTCCAGGTGGGTGGAACCGTACCCGTCGTTGATGTTGAGCCCATTCGGCTCCGCGCCGATTGCGACCACTTCGGCGCCGGCCCGGCGCAGCGCCTCGGGAGCCACCGTGGCCGCGGCGCCGTGGGCGCAGTCGACCACGACCCGCAGGCCGTCCAGCCGGTTCGGCAGCGTCACGAGCAAGTGGCCCAGGTACCGCTCGGTGCTCCCGCCGTTGTCGGACACCCGGCCCACCTCAGCGCCGGTGGGGCGCTGCCAGTCCTCGCCGATCCGGCGCTCGATCGCGTCCTCGATCTCGTCGGGCAGCTTGTGCCCACCCCGCGCGAAGAACTTGATGCCGTTGTCGGGCATTGGGTTGTGGGAGGCCGAAAGCACCACGCCGAGGTCGGCGTCGAGGGTGTCGGTGAGATACGCAATGGCCGGAGTGGGCAGCACCCCGACCCGCAGCACGTCGACGCCGGCACTGGCAAGGCCCGCCACAACAGCCGGCTCGAGGAACTCCCCCGACGCCCGCGGATCCCGCCCCACCACCGCGACCGGCCGGTGGCCGGCGAACGCACCGGCGTCACCGAGCACGTGCACGGCCGCCGCCGACAGGTCAAGTGCAAGCTCCGCGGTCACGTCCACATTGGCGCGCCCGCGAACCCCATCGGTACCGAACAGTCGACCCACGTGCCCTCCTTACAACGCAAAACTCCGAGGGGTCGACGATCCTGACCCCCCGGAGTGCGGCCAACGCCACCCGTCCGGGGCGACTAGCGCTTGCTGTACTGCGGAGCCTTGCGCGCCTTCTTCAGGCCGTACTTCTTGCGCTCCGTCACCCGCGCGTCGCGAGTGAGGAAGCCGGCCTTCTTCAGCGTCGGCCGGTTGCCGTCGTGGTCAGCCTCGTTCAGCGCCCGGGCGATGCCCAGCCGCAACGCGCCGGCCTGGCCGGACACCCCGCCGCCGTGGATGCGCGCGAAGACGTCGTAGCGGCCGTCCAGGTCGAGCAACTTGAACGGCTCGCTCACCAGCTGCTGGTGAACCTTGTTCGGGAAGTACGCCTCGAGCGTGCGGCCGTTGATCTGCCAGCGACCGGTGCCGGGGACGATGCGAACCCGGGCGATCGCCTCCTTGCGCCGGCCGGTGGCCGCACCCGGCTCGATCGCGGACGTACGGGCCGGACGAGCGGACGACTCCGAGGTATAGCTCTCGGGGGTGTCGTCGGACTCGAGCGGAGCTTCCAAGGTGGCCTCTGACACTGCCACGGTTCCTTTCGCTGACGTTCTGGGGTGGGCGGCCGTGGCTACTGCGCGACCTGGGTGATCTGGTACGGGGTGGGCTGCTGCGCCTGGTGCGGGTGCGCCGGGCCTGCGTACACCTTGAGCTTCTTCAGCATCTGCCGGCCGAGGCTGTTGTGCGGGAGCATGCCCCGCACCGCCTTTTCGATCGCCTTTCGTGGATTCCTGTCCAGGAGCTGACCGTAGCGGATGGCATGCAGACCGCCGGGGTAGCCCGAGTGCCGGTAGGCCATCTTCTGGTCCCGTTTGTTACCGGACAGCGCGATCTTCTCGGCGTTGACGATGATGACGAAGTCACCGGTGTCGACATGCGGTGCGTAGATCGGCTTGTGCTTACCGCGCAGCAGGATCGCCGCCTGGGAAGCAAGCCGGCCGAGCACGACATCGGTCGCGTCAATCACGTGCCACTGACGCTGGACGTCGCCGGGCTTCGGGTTGTACGTGCGCACGGTTGTAGCCTTCGCTGTCTGGAGAGGTCATTCACGGGTGGCTTCCCGGCCGGTCAAAGGCTTGCGAAGCCGCTCGGCGCGCCTACCTGCTCGCGAGCGAGCGCACACGCGCAACGACCTCGCAGAATACCGGCGCGAAGCACCGATGGTCAAAGTGGCCAGCCGGCACGGGACCCCGCGCTGCGGATCGGCGCCACGGACAGAAAGGGGCCGGGCCTCGGACACCCACGGGGGAAGGCGCCAAGGCCCGGCGGCTTTCGACGGTCACTACAGTCTGCGGCTCCCCACCCCGCCCAGGTGAAGCGCGACAAGCAGCAACCCGAGCACCATCCAGAACATAGCGGTGATCTTGTCGCCCGTGTCAACCTCGAAGAGCGACCAGATCAGACTCAATAAGAATGATAGAGCGCCGGGCAAAGCAAGCACGGTTCATGCCCATTTCGCGGACACAACAAAACGATCACCACTGATCGCCATCGCGAGAGTCCTCAGATCATGATCAGGCAAACGCGGCAAATCCCCGGAATTTCGGGCAGTTAGGGCCGCCTGAAAGGGCAGCTCCGCCCCGCCACCAGAATCGCCGGCAGCTGCGGCCGCGCGGCCCCATGGCCGCGTCCGGCGTGGAGCCCCGCGGGGTTGCCTTCGCGCCTACCTTCCCCCGGCCGGCTACCGCTCCCGGACGACCCGTCCCTCGTCCCAGACCGGCTCCGGCGCCTCGTAGACCGAACCGTCCGAGCCGAAGATGAGGAACCGGTCGAATGACCGCGCCAGCCATCGGTCATGGGTGACCGCGACCACCGTGCCCTGGTAGCCGGCCAATCCCTCCTCGAGCGCCTCGGCGCTGGCCAGGTCGAGGTTGTCGGTCGGCTCGTCGAGCAGCAGCGCGGTCGAGCCGGCCAACTCCAGCAGCAGGATCTGGAACCGAGCCTGCTGTCCTCCGGACAGCGTCTCGAACGGCTGATCGCCGCAGAACTGCAGCTCGTAGCGAGCCAGCGACCGCATCGCGTCATGCCGTTGCAGCGAGTGCTCCGCCCACAGCAGCTCCACCAGGGAACGACCGATCATCTCCGGGTGCTCATGGGTCTGGGCGAAGTGCCCGGGCACCACGCGCGCGCCCAGCTTCCACCGACCGGTGTGTGCGACCTGGCCGCCGGCCAGCAGCCGAAGGAAGTGCGACTTGCCGGAGCCGTTGCTGCCGAGCACCGCGACCCGCTCGCCGAAGAAGATCTCTACCGAGAACGGCCGCATCAGGCCGGTGAGCTCGAGGTTCTCCGCGGTGACCGCACGCACCCCGGTACGGCCACCCTGCAGCCGCATCCGGACCTTCTGATCGCGCGGCTTCTCCTCCGGCGGCCCGGCCTCCTCGAACTTGCGCAACCTGGTCTGCGCCGCCTGGTACT
>DATFRM010000150.1:0-5486 GCA_035263265.1 Actinomycetes bacterium | reverse complement strand
CGGCCGCACTCGGTGCAGGTGGCGAAGTCGAGCATCGCCGTCCACTTGAAATCCTCGACCTTGCCGACTCCGAAGATGTCGTCCTCGCCCGGATCCTCGAAGTCCACCGGCTTTCCATCGGACATCGCGGGCAGCAGCGGGCCGAGCGCGTCCGGACGGCGCGCCTTCGCCACGTTGATCGGCGCCAGGAAGATATGCAGGTGCTTGGAGTACACGACCAGCACCAGGAAACCGAGAATCACCCCGATCTGGGCGAGGATGAAGACCGTCTCGATGACCTCGTTGGTCGTCTCACCCAGCGGCTCGAGCACCCCGGCCAGCCATTCGGACGCGAACGCGCCGGACTCGAAAGGGAAGTAGCCGGTGTTCACCTGAGCGGCCCGATATAGCAGCAACGTCACGATGACGGCGGCGATCATGCCCAAGATCACCCAGGCGGCGCCGGTGTGTGAGCCGTAAAACCTGGAGGATCGGTGTTTGCGCTCGGGAGCCTCCCGGATCCGCATGACAGAGAACGTGGCGAGCGCCACCAGCACCGCAACCGCGAAGAAGTCCTCGAGGAAGCCAAGCACTGGGCTGTGCCCGATCACCGGGATCGCGAAGTCGCGCACGAACAGCGCTCCGTACGCCTCCACGATCGTGGCGGCGAGGATGACGAATCCCCAGAAGGTAAAGAAGTGAGCCAGCCCTGGCACCGACCACTTCAGCAGTTTCCGCTGGCCGAACACCTCGACGAGCTGCGACCGGACGAACTGGCCCAGGCCGTCCAGCCGGCCCGGACTGGGTTGCCCGGTCTGCATCAGCCGGAACAGCCAGAGCAGCCGGCGGCCGGCGATCACGAACGCGACCAGCGTCATGACCACGCCGATGACGGCGCGCGCCGCCATCATGCGGAGACTCCGGCGGCGCGAGCCGTGTCGGCGACCGGACTACGAGCCGTGACGGCTAACCGGAGTGGAACGGCGACGAGCTTCATCGAGGACTGACTCCTCCGGCTCGGGTGATCCGGGTGGGGGTGCCCGGATGGGGGCGTACCGGTGGCGCGACAGCGTACGACTAGCCTAGGGGTGCCGGAGACGGGAGATTCGGGCGGTAACGGCCCGTTTGGCGTTGCGACCTTTGGTCATGACCTCCTCCCAACCGTTACCTCGTTGTCACCTACACGTGGCGTCCGGTCGAAATTGTCGGTAACGAGTGTCAGGATCGATGCCTGCCCGCGCGGTAGCCAGCACCGCCCCGAATCCCTAAGGCGACGTACGTGATCACCTTCGAGCACGTAACGAAGCGCTACCCCGACGGCACCGTCGCGCTCGACGACCTGAGCTTGGAGTGCCCTACCGGCAAGACAACGGTGCTGGTGGGCACCTCGGGCAGCGGCAAGACAACAGCGGTGCGGCTGATCAACCGGATGGTCGAACCCACCACCGGGCGGATATTGATCGACGGCACCGACGTGCGCAGCCGGCCACCCGAGCAGCTGCGGCGCGGCATCGGCTACGTCATCCAGCAGGTCGGGCTCTTCCCGCACCGGACCATCGCCGACAACATCGCGACCGTTCCGTACCTGCTCGGCTGGGACAAGAAGAAGGCAAGGGCGCAGGCCCACGAGCTGATGGAGCGAGTCGGACTCGATCCGGCCATCTCCGGGCGGTATCCCTACCAGCTGTCCGGCGGCCAGCAGCAGCGGGTTGGGGTGGCCAGGGCGCTGGCCGCCGATCCGCCGATCCTGCTGATGGATGAGCCGTTCAGCGCCGTCGACCCGGTGGTGCGATCCGAGCTTCAGCAGGAGTTCCTGCGGCTGCAGGCCGACCTGGACAAGACCATCGTGTTCGTCACCCATGACGTCGACGAGGCGATCAAGCTCGGCGACCGGGTTGCGGTGTTCCGGATCGGTGGCCATCTGGTTCAGGTGGACACGCCGGAGCGGTTGCTGGCGGCGCCCGCCGACGAGTTCGTAGAGCGGTTCCTCGGCTACGACCGCGGTTTCCGCCGGCTGTCCTTCCTCGATGCGAAGAGCCTTCCGCTGTCCACTGTGGACATGCTCGAGCTGACCGCGTCGGCTGAGCAGGCGCGGGCGGCGGTCGGCGAGGGAGCCCCGGTGCTCGTGGTCGACGATCGGCGGCGACCAGTCGGCTGGCTGATCCGGTCGAGGGTGGCGCGCTGGCCCGACCGGTCGACGCTGGTTGCGGTCGGGCACACGTTCCGGGTCGACACCGACTCGGTCCGGGCCGCGCTCGACTCGGCCGTGCTCTCGCCGGTCGGGGTGGCTGTCGCCGTCGACGGTGAGCGGGCCGTTGTCGGCGCGATCTCGCACGACGAGATCGCCGAGGCGATCAGGCCGCCCACCGCAGAGATCGGTCCGGCCTGATGGACTGGCAGTGGGCGGCCGACCACGTCGACGAGATCGCCGAGCTGACCAAGTCGCACCTCTACCTGGCGCTGATGCCGGTGCTATGGGGGTTGCTGATCGCGGTCCCGCTCGGTGTGCTGTGTGTCCGGCTGTCCTGGCTGTACCCACCGGTGTTCGGCGTGGTCAACGTGCTCTACGCGCTGCCGGCGCTTGCCCTGTTCGTGCTGCTGCTCGACTTCACCGGGTTCAGCAACGCCACGATCATCATCCCGCTCACCATCTACACGCTGGTGGTACTCGTCCCCAACGTGGTCGACGGGCTTCGAGGCGTGCCGGAGCCGGTTCGGCAGGCCGCCACGGCGATGGGGTTCGGCCAGCTCCGCCGCCTCGTCCAGGTGGAGTTGCCGATCGCGATCCCGGTCATCATGGCCGGGCTCCGCATTGCCACCGTGTCGAGCATCTCGCTGGTCAGCGTGGGGGTGCTGATCGGGCAGGACTTCGGCGGGCTCGGCGACCTGTTCATCGACGGGTTCCAGAAGAACTTCATGACCCCCCTGATCATCGGCGTGGTGCTGATTGTCCTGCTCGCGCTGGCTGCGGATGCGCTACTGGTCGTAGCGCAGCGGTTCCTGACTCCGTGGTCGCGGACGCGCGTGGTGCGTGGTCGCACCCGGGCCCGGGTGGCTCGAAGGTGGAGGCCGGCATGAACCTGCTGAGCTCGGCGTTCGGCTGGCTGTCCGACCCGGCGAACTGGTCGGGATCGGACGGCATCCCCACCCGCCTGCTCGAGCATCTGGACTACTTCGCCCGGTCGCTCGCGCTCGCGTTGGTCATCGCGATGCCGCTCGGGGTGCTGACCGGCCACACCGGTCGCGGCGGTTTCGCTCTGCTCTCGATCGCCAACGCTGCCCGGGCACTGCCCACGCTCGGCGTGGTCATCATCGTGGTCCTTGCGGTCGGTAGCGTGACCAGCCTCTGGCCGGTGCTGATCGCGCTGACCGCGCTGGCCATTCCGCCGATCCTGGTCAATACCTACGAGGGGATCAGGAACGTCGACGCCGACCTGAAAGATGCGGCGCGGGGAATGGGCATGACCGGTTGGCAGGTTCTCCGGCAGGTGGAGCTTCCAGTCGCGATGCCGCTGATCCTGCTCGGCATCCGGACCGCCGCGATCCAGATCGTGTCGACCGCCACCATCGCCGCGTATGTCGCGCTCGGTGGGTTTGGCCGCTACATCATCGACGGGCTCGCAATCCGAGCCATCGACACAGAGGTCGCGGGTGGGGCGATCCTGGTCGTTGTGCTCGCGCTGCTAGTCGGCGCGGCCTTCATCGTTCTGCGGCGGGTGCTCGTTCCCGCCGGAGTAAGGCACCAGTCGTGAATCAGCCATTGGAGGACGCATGACCCGGTTCATCCGCGTCGCCGTCATCGGCGTCGCGTCACTACTCTTCCTCGCCGCCTGTGGCGGTGATGACGAGTCGCCCACCGCTGGCGCGACCAGCGCCAGCCCCAGCATCAAGAACGTCACCGTTGGCTCGGCCAACTTCCCCGAGAGCGAACTGCTGGCAGAGATCTACGCCGGCGCGCTCGAGGCAAAGGGCGTCACGGTCGAGCGGCAGCTCGGCATCGGCGCTCGCGAGGTCACCTACGGACAGCTGAAGAGCGGCGATTTGACGATCATGCCGGAGTACAACGGTGCCCTCCTCCAGTACCTCGACCAGAACGCGACCGCGTCCACGACCGACGAGACCAACACTGCGTTGAAGGCGGCGCTGCCGCCTGAACTGGAGATCCTCAACTCGGCCCCGGCCGAGGACAAGGACTCGCTGACGGTCAGCCAGGAGACCGCGAGCCAGAACAACCTGACCACGATCGAGGATCTGGCCAAGGTGTCGAAGGACATGACCATCGGCGGCCCGCCGGAGATGAAGCAACGACGGGAGCAGCAATTCAAGGATGTCTACGGCCTGGAGTTCAAGGAGTGGAAGGCCCTGGACGTCGGTGGCCCGCTGACCGTCACCGCGCTGAAGGACGGCGACGTCCAGGTGGCGAACCTGTTCACCACCGACCCGTCCATCCTGGCCAACAACTTCGTCGTGCTCGAAGACACGAAGAGCGTGTTCGGTTCGCAGAACGTCACCCCGCTGGTCTACAAGGCCGGCGTCGACCAGAACATCCGCGACACGCTCAACGCGGTGTCGGCCAAGCTCGACACGGCCACCCTGACCCAGCTGGTCGGGAGAGTCTCCGTCGACAAGGAGGACGCCGACAAGGTGGCCCAGGACTGGCTCACCTCGGTCGGGCTCGGCTAGCGACCGGATAGCAGTCTGTCGTGGGGTCTGCACTCGGCCGGGTGCGGACCCCACGATCATCTCCGGCTCGCAGCGATCACCCCGGCCGGTGGGCGTTAGCCTGGGGACGTTCCGGTTCCGCCTGCCGACGAGGAGTCCGGCGTGAGTACGTCATCCGTCGCCCGCCCGGTTCGAGCCGCTCGCGGACCCGAGCTCTCCTGCCAGGGCTGGCCGCAGGAAGCCGCGTTGCGGATGCTCATGAACAACCTCGACCCCGAGGTGGCTGAGCACCCGGACGAACTGATCGTGTACGGGGGCACCGGCAAGGCGGCTCGTAACTGGCCCGCATTCGACGCGATCGTGCGGTCGCTGCGGGAGCTCGAGGGCGACGAGACGCTGCTCGTCCAGTCGGGCAAGCCGGTCGGCATCTTCCCGACCCACGAGTGGGCCCCTCGGGTGCTGATCGCGAACTCCAACCTGGTCGGCGACTGGGCGACCTGGGAGGAGTTCCGACGGCTCGAGGCGCTCGGGCTGACCATGTACGGGCAGATGACCGCCGGCTCCTGGATCTACATCGGCACCCAAGGCATCCTGCAGGGCACGTACGAGACGTTCGCGGCCGTCGCCGCCAAGCTCGGGCGGCCCTCGCTGGCCGGCACCATCACGCTGACTGCGGGTCTTGGCGGTATGGGTGGCGCTCAGCCGCTGGCGGTAACCATGAACGAGGGGGTCGCGATCTGCGTCGAGTGCGACCCGTCCCGGATCCAGCGCCGCCTCGATCATCGCTACCTGGACGTGCGCGCCGACAACGTCGAACATGGGCTGCAGCTGGCGATCGAGGCGCG
>DATFRM010000149.1:0-2599 GCA_035263265.1 Actinomycetes bacterium | reverse complement strand
GTCCTGGTCCTTCGCCATTCGCACCGATACCGGCTCGAAGTCCCGTAAGAACGTCGCACAGCACAGATCCCGTCCGCAAGGCCCGATGCCGCCCTGGACCCGCGCCTCGTCCCGGGCGCCGAGCTGGCGCAGCTCGACGCGCGCGGACAGGGTCCTGGCCAGATCCCGGACCAGCGCACGGAAATCGACCCGATGCGGCGCCGAGAAGTAGATCGTGAACTGGCCGTCCCGATCCAGGTAGTCGACCGCAACCACCTTCATCGGCAGCTGGTGATGCCGGATCAGCCTCTTCGCGGCCACCTTGGCCTCGGCCTTGCGGGCCCGATTCCGCTCGGTCCGGGCCAGGTCGTCCTCAGAGGCGAGGCCCGCGCACACCGGCAGCCCACCGACATCCTCACTGACATACTGCGGCGCCCAGATGCACTCGGCCACCTCCGGCCCGGCGTCGGTCGGCACCAGCACCTTGTCGCCGACCGCCGGCGTGTGCTCGCCGGGATCGAGGTAGTACAGCCGGCCGTAGCGCTGGAAGCTGACCGCCATCACCATGCTCATGACGCCCGTCCTTGGCTGGCGAGTTGACCGCCGCCACTTCGGCCGGCCGAGCGGATCGAGAGCATCATCGCCTCGGTGGCGAGCAGCGGATGGGCATTCGCGTCTAGCGCCTCCCGGCAGGCCATGACCGCCTCGATCCGGCGCAACGTGGCCTCGCGCGACGATGATCGGGCCAGCTCAGTAAGCCGGTCCCGGCTACCCGGATTGATCAGGTCGACATCCGTATCGAGCTGGATGGCGAGCACGTCCCGGTAGTACGCGGCCAGGTCAAGCAACGCGCGGTCGAGTGCGTCGCGTTGGAGCCGCTTGGCCCGGCGCTTCTGCCGATCCTCGAGGTCCTTGACCGCGGCAGCGGTGCCTGATGCGAGCTTCGCCGAGCCGGAGCCGGCGCCCGATCCGGCGCCGAGCGCGACCTTCAGGCTATCCATCTCGGCGACATCGAGCTCGGCAGTCGCCTGCTTGGCCTCGGTCGCGGCCGCCTCGGTCATCTCGGCCGCCGCCCGCAAGCAGGCGCCGACGTCGGTGAGCTGGTGCGGCAATGCAAGCACTGCAGCCCGGCGCTGCCTGGCCCGTTCGTCGGTGGCCAGCCGGCGAGCCCGCCCGATATGCCCCTGCGAGGCGTGGGCGGCAAACGCCGCAACGTCCTGCGGCACCTGATCGCGCTCGATCAGCAGCCGGGTGACCGCCTCCGGGGTCGGCGTGACAAGCCGGACCTGCCGGCATCGGGACCGGATCGTCGGTAGCGCATCCTCGCTGGACGGCGCACACAGCAGCCACACCGTTCGCGTCGGTGGTTCCTCGATGGCTTTGAGCAGCACGTTCGCGGCCTGCTCGGTGAGCCGGTCGGCGTCCTCCAGCACGATGACCTGCCAGCGGCCCATGGCCGGCGACAACGCGGCGCGGCGAACCAGTTCGCGGGTCTCCCGCACCCCGATCGACAGCAGCTCGGTACTGACCACGGTGACGTCGGGATGGGTTCCGGCCAGGACGGTGTGGCAGGTCGCGCAAGCACCGCAGCCGCCCGACTCGCATTGCAGCGCGGCGGCGAAGGCCTTGGCCGCGACCGAGCGGCCGGAGCCCGGCGGACCGGTGAACAGCCAGGCGTGAGTCATCCCGCCGTCGATCGCCTCCATTAGTTCCGCCACGACATGGTCCTGCCCGACCAGCGCGGTCCATACGCTGCGTTCGCTCATCGGGGCGCTCACGGCGGCTCGTCCGGATACGGGCCGAGCAGTTCGTCCACCAGGCTCGGCTCGTGCTCATGCTCGGGCTCGGGCGGCGGGCGTTTCGCGCGCCGGCCCCCGCTCTCGGATCGGTTCGCGTCCAGGTGGTGCCCAGTCCGCCGGTGCCTGCGCCGGGGTTGCTGATCGGGCTCGGCGTCCGGTTGCGGCTGCGGTCGCGCCGGCTCCGCCGGCTCCGGGGGCTCCGCCACCGGCGGGACCTCGGCAGTCGGGTCCGGCTGTGGCTCTTCTGGATTCGCCACCGGTCGGGCCCTGGCGGCCGGCTTCGGCTGTGTTTTGGCGGCGCGCCGGCGCCGGGCACGCGCGTCGGCGGCGGATTGTGGCTTGGGGGCGAGGTCGGGGTGGGCTTCGGCTGCTTCCTGCGGCTCGGTGACCGACTCCGCCTCCGGTACCGGTTCGGGCTCCGCGACCTGCTGTGGCTCAGCAGTCGGCTCGAACGCCAACGTGGAAGCGGCGTCGTCCCCGGCCAGCTCACCGCCGACCGACCCCTCGACTACCTCGGCCTCGACTACCTCTTCTTCGACTACGTCGGCCGGCTCGGTCTGGTCGGCTGTCTTGGGCGCCGGCGACATCACACGTTTCAGCCGGACCAGCATCCCGCGCGACTTGGTCCGGATCGCCGCGAGCATCGCACCCTTGGGCGCTCGTGCTGCTCGGGTAGCACCGGCCGCCGCCACAGCCGCACCACCGGCAGCCCCGTTGTCCGCGGCCCCATCTGAAGGCTCCGCCGCCGTAGTCCCAGCCGGCAACGCACCGGCCGCCAGCGCGACGGCCGCCGCTCCCCCTGCGTCCGCTGGCTCCGCTTG
>DATFRM010000148.1:0-4610 GCA_035263265.1 Actinomycetes bacterium | reverse complement strand
CGGCTGCGACCGGACGTCTACCTGGCAACTGATCGGAACGGGCAGGAGTACCTGCTACACAGGTCTGCCAGCCAGCGGCTCGGCAGGCTGACCGATCTGCAGCGGGACGTCATTCGCCGGCTGGCCGCATCCGAATGCTCCGACGAGTCGATGCGTGCCGCTGCGCGCAGTCAGGGCGACGACCGCGGCGTCGCAGAGCTCGACGAACTGCTGGACCGGCTCCGCTCGGGCGGCTGGCTGTACATCACCGTGGTGCACGACGGTCGGCCGGCGTACACGATCGAGCCGTATCGGACCCCGACGGGGCTTCACCCGGGTGATCCCGAAACTGACCAAGTCCTGTCACGCTTCGCCGTCCTGCACCGCAGCGATGGGGACCTGCTTGTCGAATCGCCCCGCTCCTGGTGTGCCATCCGGGTGCACGACCCCGGTGTGGTGGCCGCACTGGCAGCATTCATCGAGCCCGGGGCCGGGACGACAGCGGGACCGACACCGGGGTCGCTGCCGGCACCACTCGCCGCGCGGCTGCTGTCCGACCTGACCTGGGCCGCGATGCTGGTGGAAGCATCGGGCGACGAGGAAACCGCGTTCGCGCTGCGCCAGTGGAGCCCGCACGAGCTGTGGTTTCACCACCGCAGCCGGCGCGAGGGCGTGCCCGACCGGCACTTCGGTCGTACCCAGTGGGCGGTCGGCCTGTTCGAGCCGCTTCCCGCCCGCCGTCCGTCGTTCGCCGGACGGGTTATCGAGCTGCGCCGGCCAGATCTCGACGCACTGCGGCGCACCGATGCCACCCTGACCGGAGTGCTGGAGGAACGGCGTTCGATCCGCCGGCACGACGACGAGCGCCCCATAAGCCTCGACCAGATCGGCGAGTTCCTGTACCGCGCCGCCGGGGTGCGCCGCACCGTCGCCCATGAAGGCGTCGAGTACCTGACCGGACCGAACCCGTCCGGCGGCGCCCTGGACGCGCTCGAGTTCTACGTCGCGGTTCGGCTCGCCGAGAGCCTGGAGCCTGGTCTCTACCGCTACGACCGGTTCGATCACCGACTCGAACAGGTCTGCGCAATGACCCGGCCAGCACGCAAGCTCATCGAGGCAGCGCAGAGCGCGACCACCGGCACCCGGTTCTCGCCGCAGACGTATCCACCACAGCTTGTTGTTCTCCTCGCAGCACGGTTCGGCCGGGTCGGTTGGAGCTACGAAACGCTGGCGTACTCGCTGATCCTCAAACACGTCGGCGTGACGTACCAGACGATGTACTGCGTGGCCACCGCGATGGGGTTGGCGCCGTGCGCGCTCGGTGCCGGCGACTCGGCGGCCTTCGCCGAAGCGACCGGTCTGGATCCGCTCACCGAAGGGACGGTCGGCGAGTTCATCCTCGGCAGCCGGCCCCCTGCGTCGTCGGACGGATCGGACCGGCAGGCCGCGACGTGACCGGTCTCAAGCTCCGCGAGGACGCCTACTACGTACCGACCGACGAAGGAATCTGCATCCTCACCAACAGCGGCGAGGTCGTGCTGACCGGCCCGTCGATCTACAAGTGGATCGATCGACTCGCCCCCTACCTCGACGGCTCGCACACGCTCGAAGAGCTGACCGCATCGATGCCCGCCGACCGCAAGGCCATGACCGAGCGCGTCATCAGCGCACTGCGCGAACAGCGGCTGATCGCGGACGTGCCGCCGGTCAAGAAGGCCGGGGACCCGGGATGCCCACTGACCGGCACCGAGTGGCGGGCCTACCGCCGTGAGATCGGCTTCCTCGGCTTCTTCGGCCGGCCCGGGCGAAGCTTCCGCGCCTATCGCGACAGCGTGGTCGTGCTTCTTGGCGCCGGCCGGTTGCTCGTCGAGACCGCGGCGGCGGCATTCTGCTCGGGATCGCGCCGGGTGCGCGTTTTCGTCACCGGAGAGTGCCCGACCGACATGGCCCAGCTAGCCGAATGTGAACAGCACTCAAGGCAGCGCGACCCGGACCAGCGGATCACACATCACGCGGCAGACCTGGCCGATGAGGAGCGGCTGTCCGACATGGTGGCGGGCGCCGGCGTCGTGGTATACGCCTGCGACCGCGGCAGTGTCGATACGGCAAGAACCCTCGACCGGGTATGCGAACGGGCGGGTGTCCGGTTCGTTTCGGCCGTCCTCGCCGGCGAAGAAGCCTGGCTGGGCCCATTCGGGCCGACCACCGGCCAATGGCCTAGCTGGTTGGGCGCGTGGCGCCGGCTGCTCGCGCACGGTAGCGGCGGTACCGGACGACCGGAGGGCGCTGCTGCTGCCGGGCACGGAGGGTTCGCGGCAGCCGCCGGCGATCTATGGACGGGAGCGGCGCCCACCGTCGCTGCGGGTCAGCTCATCCGGGAGGTGGTGCGGCTGCTGAGCGGAACGGCCGAGCAGACGAGCCAGGCCCGGATGACCCGGCTCGACCTGCCGAGCCTGCGAACCGCCCAGGACGGCTTCATGCAGCACCCGTTCTCGGTACCCGCCTCGCCACAGGATGAGGACGGCTTGCGGGTCACAGTCGGCCGGCTCGGCGAAGGTCAGCGCCTCGACTCCGAGGAGTTCTCTCATCAGGTGACAGCTTGCCTGCAGCCCCGTCTTGGCGTACTCGGCGAGGTGACGGAACGAGACTTCACCCAGCTCCCGCTGGCGATATCGCAGGTCGAGGTCTCGGACCCGGTTCTGCTACTCGGCCCGGACGTGCAGCGTCCGGTGGCCTTCGGCGCCGACCTGTCGCTTGCGGATGCTCGCCGCGCCGCGGTGCTGCGCGGCCTCGCGGCATACGGATCGCTCATGGTCGATCCCCGGCGGCTGCATGTGCGCGAAGGCACCGTCCACCCGGCGAGCCCTTGCACGGGTGATCCGTTCGAAGGCCTCGTGGCCCTGCTCGCCGGACAGTGGAGCGGGTACATCTGGGGCTACGGCCTAGCAGACGGGCTGCCGTACGAGCTTCCCGCAGCGGCGGTCTTTCCGGCGCTGCGCGGTGTTCGGTCGAGCTATGAGCCGCCGGCCGGCGCCGCCGCCGGATACGACTGGGCGGAGGCCGTACGCAACGGGCTTCTCGGCCAGTGCCGACGCATGACACTTGCCGAGCTCGCCGAAAGCCGGGGCCCGTTCACCCCAATCGAGTGGACCGAGGTTGCGCTGGATGAGAGCGGCGACCGCTACCGCTCGTTGGTGAGGATGATCGGGCAGCGGCTCGACGTGTTTGACGTGACCGGGTCGGCACGTGTGCCCACGCTGGCGTTCTGCCTCGACGATGTCACGGTCGGCTACGCTTCGGGACTCTCGTTCGATGAAGCCCTGCGCGACGGGCTCGCAGACGTGCTGTTGTCGTATCAGGCCGGAGCCAACCGCGAGCCCGACTACGCTCCGGTCCCCGTGCCGCCCCTTCCGCCGCGCGGACGCACATCCCGCCTCGCTGCCTGCCCGGAGTGGTCAACCGGCGAGGCCGCGACAGCGGCCCGGCTCGTGGAGCTTGGACGGCCCGCGGTAGTGGTGCCCCTTGATCACGACCCGGGAGTGACCGCGAGCATCATGCCCTACCTCGTCCACGTTGTGCTGACTCGTGCCTGACCGCGTCCGGCTACCGGCCACTGTCGACAACGGGGCCCAGATGCTGGGCGATCTGCAGGTCGCGATCGTCGGGCACGGATTGCTTGCCGGTGCCATCGGCGAGGCGCTGGAGGCCGCCGCTTCGCCGGTCGATCGCGTCCGCGCCTACGACCTGGCCGACCTGTCCGCTCTCTCGGATTTCGCCGATCTCGTCGATGAGGCAGAGGGATCGCCGGACGGCCGGCTTGTCGTCACGGCCAGCGATGGCTGGGACGGCCGCGGGTACGAGCGGATCCCGGGGCTGTGCGTCTCGTACCGGACCTCGTGGCTGCCGGTGCGCACCGAGCTTGGCCGGACGGTTATCGGTCCTTTGCACACGCCAGGCGTTTCCGGCTGCGTCACCTGCGCCGATCTGCGCCGCAGCCAGGCGGACGATCGGTTCGAGGTACGCCAATCGGTGCGGCAGAGATACCCGCGGCTGGCAGACCAGCCGTCGCCCTGGCTGACCGATCTCACCGCCCGGACGGTCGCCGCGGTGACCGCCGACGAGGTCATCCGGTCGGCGCGGTCGCGATCGGGCCGCGCCAGGTGCGCGCTGCTCTACGTCGACCTGGAGACCCTCGCGGTAAGCGTGCACCGTTTCCTGCCCGATCCGCTGTGCCCCGTGTGTGGTGCTCAGCCGGCGGACGACCCAGACGCGGCTCGAATCGCCCTGCGCCCCCGACCGAAACCCGCGCCCAGCCGCTATCGGGTCCGCCCGCTCGGCGACGACGACCTGAAGCGGCTGCGCGAAACCTACGTCGACAATGAAACCGGGCTGATCCGCCGGGCGGACGCCTTCGCCAGCGGGAGCCTTGCGGTGGGCGCGGCAGAGATGAAGACGCGCTGGCAGCCCCGCGCCGAGATGAGCTGGGGTCGTACCCTGCGGCATCGCACGAGCGAAACCGTGGCGGTACTCGAGGCCCTCGAGCGTTACGGCGGCATGGTGCCGACCGGGCGGCGCTCGGTTGTGCAGGCTAGCTTCGCCGAGGTTCGCGACACGGCGGTGGATCCTCGCGC
>DATFRM010000147.1:0-2046 GCA_035263265.1 Actinomycetes bacterium | reverse complement strand
CGTGGTGAAGCTCGCACCCAGGTAATGCACGATCAGTGGCGTGCTCATCACGATGAACACCGCGGTCGCCATCGCGGCCAGCTTTGCCAGCGGGTAGTCGACGCGCTTGATCGGGCGGGAGAAGTACAGCGGGAGGACCGTGTAGCGCAGGTCGCGGCAGACCAGCTCGGCCGATTGGACGGCCAGGAAGCCGAGGACGACCCACTGCAGCGGGGTCATAGCGTAGTCCCGGTAATGCAGGAACTCCAGCTCGGTGCCTAGCGCCTGTTTGGCGACGATCGCCACGACGACCGCGACGGCCGCCGGGAGCGCCATGATGCCAATCGCGGAAAACGGGATGATCTTTGCCCGGGCGCCGCGGCCGAGCCCGAACGCAGAGCGCAGGCTGGCCGTGTACAGCGCGCGGAACACCGCACCGCGGCCCAGCCGTACCCCCTCGTAGTGGCGGTAGCCGAGATCGTGAATGACCCCACGGGCGGCGTTGGCATCACGCGGCGTGGCGGCGTCCGTGGCCTCGGTCACTGGAACACCTCCTCAACCCGGTGCCGGCGCTGTTCGAGCCGGTGCAGCGGCAGCCCGAGCTCGGCGACCGCGTCCCTGATCAGGTCGTACGCGTCGTCGCCGTCCAGCGGGATCAGCAGGCCGTCGCCGTCCCGGCTGAACTGCACGCCGGCCCCGGTCAGGTGGCCGGCCAGCTCATCGGTGCCCTCGTCCACCTGGACCAGCAGCACCTCGCGCCGCCCGGTGAAGGCGGCGAGTGTGTCGTGCCGAAGCAGCTTGCCGGCGTCGATGACGATCAAGCTGTCGCAGATCTGCTCGATCTCGCTGAGCAGATGCGAGGAAACCAGGATCGAGATCCCGAATTCGGTGCCGATCCGCCGGATGAGGGCGAGCATGTCGGTGCGCCCGGCCGGGTCGAGCCCGTTGGTGGGCTCGTCGAGCAACAGCAGCTTGGGGTCGTGCACGATTGACTGAGCGAGCTTGACCCGCTGCTTCATGCCGGTCGAGTAGCCACCGATCTGGCGGTACCGCTCCTCATGCAACCCGACCAGCCGGAGCGCTTCGGCGGCCCGCTCCCGCGCCGCCGTCATCGGCAGGCCGGACATCCTGGCCAGGTGGACGACGAACTCGGTCGCGCTGACGTCCGGTGGCAGGCAGTCGTGCTCGGGCATGTAGCCGACCACCCCGCGGACCCGCTCGCCCTGGTGGGTTGGGTCCAGATCCAGCACGCTAGCGCGTCCGGACGTCGGCGGCAGCAGCCCGAGCAGGATCTTGATGAGGGTTGACTTGCCCGCACCGTTGGCGCCGACCAGCCCGATCACACCCACCTCGACGTCGACGCTCAGCGCGTCGAGTGCGAGGACCCCGTTCGGATAGCGCTTGGACAGCGCTGACGTTGCAAGCAACGGCACGCGGCCGACCCTAACCCGCGGCGATGCGATTGCGGTAGCCGGGCCGATCTGATCGGGTGTCGGTGTGGCGATGGGGTGGGACCGCGCATGGCGAGCGGCGGTAGACGAGTGGATCAGGTCCGAGCTCGACCGGCACGATCTGCGCCCGACCGGGGAGATCGAACAGGTCAAGCTGCGGTCGTGGTCGCTGGTCCTTCGAGTGCCGGCCGAGCCGGAGCAGGTGTGGTTCAAGGCCGGCGGTCCCGGCTGCGCGTACGAGGCCGGGCTGCTAGCGGCGCTGGCCGGCTGGGCTGGTCAATCGGTGCTGCCTCCGCTGGCGGTCGACCGCGAGCGGGGTTGGCTGCTGCTTCCGGATGGCGGACCGATCCTGCGGACCATCCTGGCCGACGGTGGCGATCAGTCGCATTGGGAACACCTGCTGCCGTACTACGGCCAGCTGCAACGCGACCTGGCCGGCCGGGTCGGCGAGATGCTCGAGCTCGGCGTGCCCGATGTGCGCCCGCTCGCGGTTCCCGGCGCGCTGGCTGAGCTGCTGGCCGACACCGACGCGCTGCTGCTCGACCAGGAGGATGGCATGACCTCGGCGGACCGCGAGCGATTGCTCCGGCTGCAGCCCGAGGTGACCGGCTGGGCA
>DATFRM010000146.1:0-10680 GCA_035263265.1 Actinomycetes bacterium | reverse complement strand
GCAGCCACCCAGACCCGACCCGCCGCAGCCGCCCAGACCGCCGCAGCCGCCCTGACCGCCGCAGCCGCCCTGACCGCCCTGACCGCCGCAGCCGCCCAGACCGCCGCAGCCGCCCGGCCCTCTGCGGTCGAGCAGTCCTAGCCGGCGGTCGCGCCCAGGGCGCGGCCGCTGACCAGCAGCACGAGCAACACGAGCAGCAATGCGACAGCACCGGCCATCATCACGTAATAGCTGGTCAGGTGGCCTAGCGGTCCGTGCATCTCGGCTCGACTTGCACGGCACACGGAGCAGCGTGCCTCCGAGACCGGACCCGAGCAGTTGGCGCACACAAGGTGCTCGCAGCTCATCGTCTCTCCCGTCGCTCTCCGCCGCCGTGGTCACGCACCGGGCCGTCATACCTATAGTGATCCGACTGCGCGTTGCGTCAACCAGTGCTTCAGTATCCACCGTACCCTCGTAGACTCGTCCACTGGCCACCCGCTGCGTCATTCGGCGCATGATCGCCAAGCGGACCCGCTAGGGTCTGGAGGGATCGCCCGCCCCCGACCCGGCCAGTGTGATATCGCAGTGATTCGGTTCGAGAACGTCAGCAAGCTGTACGCCACCCAGCAGCGGCCCGCGCTGCGAGAGGTCTCCCTCGAGATCGAACGCGGAGAGTTCGTCTTCCTCATCGGGCAGTCCGGCTCCGGAAAGTCGACATTTCTCCGGTTGGTGCTCAAGGAGGAGAAACCGAGCAACGGTCGTATCCATGTCGCCGGCAAAGATCTCGGCCGGCTGGCCAACTGGAAGATCCCGCACTGGCGGCGCCAGATCGGCACCGTGTTCCAGGACTTCCGGCTACTGCCCAACAAGACCGTCTACCAGAACGTTGCCTTCGCGCTCGAGGTGATCGGCAAGCCGCGCAGTGTGATCCGGCGCGTCGTTCCGGGAGTGCTCGAGTTGGTGGGGCTCGAGGGTAAGGAGGACCGGCTCCCGAACGAGCTCTCGGGTGGCGAGCAGCAGCGGGTCGCGGTCGCCCGCGCCTTTGCCAACCAGCCTGTGCTGCTCATTGCGGACGAGCCGACCGGAAACCTCGATCCAGCCACCAGTGTCGGGATCATGAAGCTGCTGGACCGGATCAACCGCACCGGCACTACCGTGATCATGGCAACGCACGACCACGGCATCGTCGACCAGATGCGCAAGCGGGTCGTCGAGCTCGAGTTCGGTGAGCTGGTCCGCGACCAGGACCGCGGCGTGTACGGATATCGCCACTAGCGCCGGCCGACCACCACCCGGAACCCATCGTGCACATTGCCAGGAATTGCACCACCAAGAGCTAGGAAATCATGCGTATCCGTTTCGTTCTGCAGGAGATCGGCATCGGCCTGCGCCGCAATCTGACGATGACCGTCGCGGTGATCGTGAGTGTGGCGGTGTCACTGACGCTGTTCGGCCTCGCGCTGTTGATTCGTGCCCAGGTCAACCAGATGAAGGACTACTGGTTTGACAAGATCGAGGTCTCGATCTTCCTTTGCAACGACAACTCCGCGCAGAGCCTGTCGTGCAATGGAGCCGTGACACCAGACCAGCGGGAGTCGATCGGAGCAAGCCTGGAGGACCTCAAGCCGCAGTGGGTCAAGGCGGTCTACTACGAGAGCCAGCGGGATGCGTTCGACAAGGCGAGGGAGCAGTTCAAGGACTCCCCGATCGCCGAGTTCTTGACGCCGGAGCAGCTACAGGAGTCGTTCCGGGTCAAGCTCACCGATCCGCGCCGGTACATCGAGGTAGCCAGCCAGTACGAGGGCCGGCCAGGCGTCGCCGCGGTCGAAGACCAGCGCAAAATCCTCAAACCGTTCTTCACGGTGCTCGGTACGTTGCGTAACGGAGCGCTCGGCCTGGCGGTGGTGATGCTGTTCGTGGCCGTGCTGCTGATCGGAAACACGATGCGGGTCGCCGCGTTCAGCCGGCGCCGGGAGACCGGCATTATGCGACTGGTCGGCGCCTCCAACTTCTACATCCAGCTGCCGTTCCTGCTCGAGGGCGCGGTCGCCGGCCTGATCGGCGCTGGGCTGGCCTCGATCATGGTCGTGCTGGCCAAGACGATCGGCATCGATCAACATCTTGCACCGAACTTTGCCCTCACCCCGTTCATCGGGTGGGATGCCGTGATCAGGACGCTGTGGGTGCTGCTGCTATTCGGTACCGCCATGTCGGTGATCGCCTCATTTGTCACGCTGCGGAAGTACCTGCGGGTCTAGGGCGCGGTTTCCGGACACGATGTCGCGCGAACGCGGGCGAAAGCTGATCGCCCAGAACAAGAAGGCCCGCCACGACTACCACGTCGAGGACGTGTACGAGGCCGGGTTGGTGCTGACCGGCACTGAGGTGAAGTCGTTGCGGGCGGGTCGGGCGTCCCTGACCGATGGCTACGCCGTGATCAGGGACGGCGAAGCCTGGCTGATGGGCGTGCACATTCCGGAGTACACCCAGGGGACCTGGACCAACCACGAGCCGCGCCGCCCGCGCAAGCTGCTACTCAACCGGTCCGAGATCCTGCGGTTGATCGGAAAGACGAAGGAAACCGGGCTGACGCTGGTGCCGCTGGCGATGTACTTCTCCGACGGCCGGGCCAAGGTCGAGATCGCGCTCGCCCGCGGCAAGCGACAGCACGACAAGCGGCAAGCGCTGGCCGAGCGGCAGGCATCCAGGGAGATGTCCCGCGCGCTCGGCCGGCGTGCCAAGGGCCGCGAAGACTAGCCGCCCTAGGTGCCGCCGGGTCGGGAGGGCGAGCTAGCCCACGGGTGGGCGAGTTAGCGCCGGGAGTGGTCAGGATTGGTTCGGCGGCGCAGGTTCGGACTGGTAGCCGGACCCGGCAGGACCTCAGCGATCCACGGCAGGTCGTCCTCGGACGGGTCGATGACGCCAGCCTCTTGCCAGCGGTAGCGACCGTCGAGCACCTGCCGGGCGAGTCGGTAGTCCGAGCCGTCCGAGTTCGTCCACAGCGCGGTGAACAGCTCCTCGATCCGAAGTCTGGACTGCTGGCAGAACGCGTCGGCCAGCTCGTAGGCCGACGCGCCGAGCTCCGGGTCGTCGGAGCGCTGCATATGCGCGCGCACGCAGACCGCGCTCATCGCGAACAGTTCGGCGCCGATGTTCACCACCCGGGCCAGGAACGCCTGCTTGACCTCCATCCGGCCCTGCCAGCGCGCCATCGCGTAGAACGTTGAGCGGGCAAGCTTGCGGCTGGACCGCTCGACATAGCGCACATGCCGGGCCAGCGGGCCGAACTCGCGGTAGCCGCCGGGCACCCGGCCCCGGCCGATCGTCAACCGGGGCAGCCAGCCGCCGTAGAACGCGCCTGCCTTCGCCGCTGCTCGCGCCTTGGCACCGGCACTCGCGTCCTTGTCGATCAACGCACCGGCCACCGACAGGTGCTGGTCCACCGCCTCTCGGGCGATGAACAGGTGCATGATCTCGGTCGAGCCTTCGAAGATGCGGTTGATCCGCAGGTCACGTACCAGTTGCTCGACCGGCGCCGCCCGCTCACCGCGGGCTTGGAGCGATGGCGCGGTCTCGTAGCCGCGGCCGCCCCGGATCTGCAGCAGCTCGTCCGCGATCAGGCAGGCCATCTCGGAGGTGTACAGCTTGGCCAGCGCCGCCTCGATCCGGATGTCCGCGGTCTCGTCGTCGGCGAGTTGGCTGGACAGCTCCAGCACCGCCTCCAAGGCGTACGAGGTGGCGGCCATGAACGCGATCTTCTTGGCGATCGCCTCATGCTTGCCGACCGGGCGGCCCCACTGCACCCGAGCCTGTGACCACTCCCGGGCGATCTTCACGCACCACTTGCTCGCCGCTGAGCAGACCGCCGGCAGCGAGAGCCGCCCGGTGTTGAGCGTGGTAAGTGCGATCTTGAGGCCCTGACCTTCGGCGCCGATCAGGTTCTCCCTCGGCACCACGACGTCGTGGAACCGAGTCACGCTGTTCTCCAGGCCGCGCAGGCCCATGAACTGGTTGCGCCGCTCGACTGTCACGCCCGGCCAATCGGCTTCCACGATGAACGCGGTGATCCCGCCGCGGTGCCCGGCAGACCGCGGCACCCGGGCCATCACTACGACGATGTCGGCGATGGCGCCGTTGGTCGCCCACAGCTTGACCCCGTTGAGCAGGTATCCGGTGCCGTCCTCGGTCGGAACCGCGCTTGTCGCCAGCCGAGCGGGATCCGAGCCGACGTCGGGTTCGGTGAGCAGGAACGCGCTGATGTCGGTGGTCGCCAGCCTGGGAAGGTAGCGGCGCTTCTGCTCTTCGGTGCCGAACAGCTTCAGCGGCTGAGGAACCCCGATCGACTGGTGCGCGGAGATCAGCGCGGTCAGCGATGGGTGGCCGGAGCCCAGCGTGGTCAGCGCCTTGTTGTAGTAGACCTGGCTCAGGCCAAGGCCGCCGTACTCCTTCGGAATCTTGATGCCGAATGCGCCGAGTTTCTTGAGCCCCTGGATCGTTTCGTCCGGGATCCGGTCCTCCCGCTCGATCCTCGCGCCGTCGACCTCGTGTGTGACGAACCTCTCCAGTTTGCGCAGGTAGGCTTCGCCGGCTTCGACGGTGGCCTGGTCCGGGCGGGGGTGCGGGTGGATCAGGTCGAGCCGGAACCGGCCGAGGAACAGTTCCTTCGCAAAGCTCGGTTTGGTCCATTCGGCCTGCCGGGCCGCCTCGGCGACCTGGCGGGCCTCCTGCTCGCTGACCTGGTCACTATCGCTCCGCTCCGGCGGCGCTTCAGCTACGGCGGGCTCCCGCAGTCGGTCCCGGACCGGCGTTAGCCTGCGCCGTCGCTTGGCGGAACCGGAGTGACTGCCGGCGCTGGGGTCGGTGACCGTGTCGGAGTCGGTAATGACGCGGGGTTCGGTGCTGACGCCGGCGTCCGTACTGACGTCGGTCTGGGCGCTGGTAGGGCCGGTCACAGCGGTCACGGGACCTCCCGAGCTCGATCGCGGGTGGCGCTCCGGCTATGTTACTTCCCAGTGTTACCCACCGGTAGCCATAGTAAAAGCGCCGCCGGCCGCAAGTCAGAAGTGACCACCGACCCGGCCGACGTTGGCTCGCTGCCAGCCACCGCCGGACCAGGATGGAGCGGACAAATCGGGCGTTGGCGCGGGGAACATCAATGCATCCCGAATGGTTGGCCGGGTAGAGTCATAGAACGGTTGACAACTCAATATGGGGGTGAACGGTTTCGACTTCGGACGATGAGTCAGGAGAAGCGGGCCGAGGATGCAGGGAAGATCTCGTTAACCATGCCCTGCAAACAACAAGCGCCAATACTCAGCGCTCCAGCCTCGCTCTTGCTGCCTAAGTAAGAGCACGTGAGGCTTGTCAGCCCGGGAGTTCTCCCGGCCCGGGATCTGGCATCGCTAGGGAGATCAACCGGTCTGGCCGGCCGCGGGCCTGACCGGGACACTTAACAGCGGCTGAGCCCGGCGGCAGCTTGCCTGCGTGACTGCCGGGGCTGAGAAATACCACAGCAGGCTGCGCCCGGAGAAGTACTGGTTTGCGGCCGAAGGACGCGGGTTCGATTCCCGCCACCTCCACTCCTGCCCGAAGGGGCGGCACCTGGGTTCAACCAGGACGCTGCCCCTTCGGCACATCCGGCGACAGCGGCACATTCGACACGTCCCGGAACGGCGCCGATGACTGCCCACGCAAGCGCAGCAGTGGAGTTGGTTGGCTAGCGCGACTTGACTACCGGTTGGCCGACCAGCTCGCATCCGGCGGCGCGCATGTCGTCCAGCGCAGAGTCGGTGCTCGCCCTGGCTACGCCGGCGGTGAGATCGAGCAGTACCCGGGTAGCGAACCCGGCTCGCGCGGCGTCGATCGCGGTGGCCCGTACGCAGTAGTCGGCAGCGATACCGGCGATATCCAGCTCGTCCACCTCGTGCGCACGCAGCCACAGGCCCAGTCCCCGGCCGTCGGCGGCGGCGCCCTCGAACCCCGAGTACGCCGCGGTGTACGCACCCTTCCAGAACACCTCGTCGATCACCCTGGTGTCTAGTCGTGGGTGGAACTCCACTCCGCTCGTGCCGACCACACAGTGCCGCGGCCAGGTCCGGACGAAGTCCGGCTCGTCGGAGAAGTGCCCACGCGGCGAGATGTGGTGGTCCTGGGTGGCCAACAAGTGTCGGTAGTCGTCGCGGTGGGCGGACATATGTTCCGTGATCGCGCCAGCCACGTCGGCACCACCGAGTACCTCGAGGCTGCCGCCCTCGCAGAAGTCGTTCTGCACGTCGACGACGATCAGAGCGCGGGTCATCGGGGCCCCTCCACGTATCGGGTCGGTATCGCGGGTTCCCCCCGGGAGAGCTGATGCGCGGTTGCCGGCAATTCTTGCAAAGCTGCGTCGTGCCGATCCCTGGCCATGGACAACGATTCGTGTCCGATTACCTCCCCGGCGCGGATAAGCGGTCGTAGCAGCTCGCGGTGACTGCCGCCGCCCCGTTGCTCTGGCGGAGCAGCGGTGGTGCCGATCGTCTCGGCGGTCGCGGTGCCCGTGGAGTCGAGCTGGCGGACCGCCCACTTGCGCCCGCCGAGGCCGGCCTTGGCCAGCGACCGCTTGGCCACCGGACGCAGCGGTGCGTCCGGCGCATCGCTTACGGACCGGGCCACCAGCTTGTACACCATGCCGGCGGTCGGAGCGCCGCTTCCGGTCACCAGCGCAGTGCCGACGCCGTACGCGTCCACCGGCGCCGCGGCGAGCGCGGCGATCTGGAACTCATCCAGGTCACTGGTCACAACGATCCGAGTCTTGGCCGCACCAAGCAAGTCGAGCTGGTGCCTGACCTGCCTCGCTAGCTCGACCAGGTCGCCGGAGTCGATCCGTACCGCGCCCAGCTCGGGGCCGGCGACCTCCACAGCGGTCCGAACTCCCTCCGCCACATCGTAGGTGTCGACCAGCAGCGTGGTCCCGGCACCGAGCGTGTCGACCTGGGCGGTGAACGCGTCCCGCTCGTTGTCGTGCACCAGCGTGAAGGCGTGCGCGCTGGTTCCGGTGGTCGGGATGCCGTACTCCCGGCGCGCCCGGACGTTCGACGTGCTGCTGAATCCCGCGATGTAGGCGGCTCGGGCAGCGGCCACCGCCGCCTGTTCGTGAGTGCGCCGGGAGCCCATCTCCACGCACGGCCGGTTGCCGGCCGCCATCGTCATCCGAGATGCCGCGGCCGCGATCGCCGAATCGTGGTTGAGGATCGACAACGACAGCGTCTCCAGCAGGACCGCCTCGGCGAAGGTGGACTCCACCACCAGCACCGGGGAGCCGGGAAAGTAACAGTCACCCTCGCCGTAGCCCCACACGTCGCCGATGAATCGGTAGTCGGCGAGCCAGTCCACGGTCGGCCGATCGACCACACCCGCCCGGTCCAGCATGTCGAGCGTCTCGGCGTCGAACCGGAACCGTGCGATTGCATCCAGCAGCCGACCGGTACCGGCGACCACTCCGTACCGCCTGCCCTCGGGCAACCGGCGGGCGAAGACCTCGAACACCGCCCGGCGATGACCGGTGCCATTGCGCAGCGCAGCCTCGACCATGGTGAACTCATAGTGATCGGTCAGCAGCGCGGTCGACGGCGCAGTCACGTGCCCAATCCTAGATTCGTTCGACTACCCCGACTTGGGTCGCGGGATGAGTGGGTTGCCTGCTCAAACCAGCCGGTGTCGCGCATCCGGCAGCGCCCCGCGGCCCGCCCCGGCAGCGCCCAGCGGTCCGCCCCGGCAGCGCCCAGCGGTCCGCCCGGCAGCCGTCGGCTTCGACCTGAGGACCTAGCATGGTCACCGTGAGTGTGGCGCCGGTTGAGGTTGAGCGCCCCGATGCCGAGGAGGATCTCGGCACCGCGCGGCCGTGGATCACGATCGTCTGGAACGATCCGATCAACCTGATGTCGTACGTGACCTATGTCTTCCAGAGGCACTTCGGCTACCCGAAGGAGAAGGCCACCAAGCTCATGCTCGATGTCCACCACAAGGGCAAGGCCGTGGTATCCAACGGCAGCCGCGAAGAGATGGAGCGCGACGTCAGCGCCATGCACGGTTACGGGCTGTGGGCCACCTTGCAGCAGGACACGTGAGCACCGCGTTCCGCCGGGCCAGGGATGGCTCGATCCGCGCCTCGTTCGAGGCGGTCGAGGCGGGTGTGCTCACCAACCTGATCACACAACTTGCTGGGTTGCTGCAGGACGAGCGCGGAGAGGCCGGCTTCGACGGTCTGCCGGTAGTGGGTCCGCGGATCCGTAGCGGCCTGGCCGATGACCTGCCCGCCGAGCCTGACAATGGCTCGGTCGACGGGCCTGACGACGGTTCGGCGGACGGGCCTGACAAAGGCACGGCTGACGAGCTTGCCGACGATCTGGCAGCGTCGATCGGCCTGCCGACCGAGCCCGTGCGGGCACCGACCGATCCGGTCCTGGCCCGGCTGCTCCCGGACGGGTACACCGACGATCCGGAGGCTGCCGCCGAGTTCCGCCGGTACACCGAGTACGACCTGCGGATGGGCAAGTTGTCCGCGGCCGCGATCGTGCTGGACACGCTGGAAAGTGGCGGCTCGATCCGCCTCGATGAGGCCCAGGCGCACGAGTGGATGCGCGTGCTCAACGATCTGCGGCTGGCGATCGGGACCCGGCTCGATGTCGACGAGGACTACGAAGCGACAGCCGATGCGCTGCCGGCAGACGATCCCTTGCGAGGCCTGTACGCGGTGTACGAGTGGCTGACCTGGATGCAGGATTCGCTGGTCAGCGCGCTCTCCAAGGGACGGTAGGCGCGCGGTCGCGAGTCGGCTGTGCCCGGTGGGCCTAGCTAGAGTTGGATCCGTGCTGAAGATCGACAGATCCGTGTACGCCGCGATCATCGCGCATGCCGGGTCGGATCATCCGGACGAGGCTTGCGGGGTGGTGGCCGGCCCCGTCGGCTCGGATCGGCCGGTCCGGCTCATTCCGATGACGAACGCGGAGCGGTCGCCGACGTTCTACCGGTTCGACTCGATCGAGCAGCTCAAGGTCTGGCGCGAGATGGACGATCGGGACGAGGAGCCGGTAGTGATCTACCACTCGCACACCTCAACCGAGGCATATCCGTCGCGCACCGACATCGAGTACGCAAGTGAGCCCAACGCGCACTATGTGCTCGTATCCACCCGCGATCCGGACCAGGTCGAGTTTCGGTCGTTCCGGATCGTGGACGGCCTGGTCACCGAGGAGGACGTGGAGATCACGGAACATCCCCGTCCGGGCCGCGGTTAGCCCGTTGTCGCCGTTTCCCTACCCAGGTTTTGGAGCTCACCCGATGACCATCGAGGTCCGGATCCCGACGATCCTGCGGCAGTACACCGCCGGCGCGAAGAGCGTCGTGGGCGCCGGTGACACGCTCAGCGAGCTGTTCGGCGACCTCGAGGCACGGCATCCTGGGCTCGCCGACCGGTTGGTCGAGAACGGGATGCTGCGGCGGTTCGTCAATGTCTACGTCAATGATGAGGACGTGCGCTTTCTCGGTGGGCTCGACACCCCGCTAACCGACGGCGATCAGGTGACCGTGCTGCCGGCTGTGGCCGGTGGGTGATCGGGCCGCTGGTCGTCTATCTGCCTAGGTCCGGCGCCGTGATGCGACTCGACTCGCTGCTCTCCTCGATCGGGAACACACCGCTGGTCGAGCTGCCTGCGCTTTCTCCATCGGACGGGGTGCGGTTGTGGGCCAAGCTCGAGGACCGGAACCCGACCGGCTCGATCAAGGATCGAATCGCGGTACGGATGGTCTCGGCCGCGGAACTCGACGGGCGGCTCACTCCCGGGTGCACCATCCTGGAGCCCACGTCCGGGAATACCGGGATATCGCTGGCGATGGTGGCGCGAATGCGCGGCTACCGGATGATCGCGATACTGCCGGAGAACACCTCGGCCGAACGGCGTCAGCTGCTGGCCATGTGGGGAGCGGAGATCATCTCGTCGCCGGCCGCCGGCGGTTCGAACAAGGCCGTTCAGATGGCCAAGAAGCTGGCCGTGGAGCATCCGGACTGGGTACTGCTCTACCAGTACGGGAATCCCGCCAACACCGCTGCGCACTACGAGACGACCGGTCCGGAGATCCTCGCCGATCTGCCGACCGTCACGCATTTCGTTGCCGGGCTCGGCACCACTGGGACCCTGATGGGGGTGGGGCGGTTTCTGCGCGAGCGGCTGCCCGACGTGCAGATCGTGGCAGCCGAGCCGCGGTACGGCGAGCTGGTCTATGGCTTGCGGAACCTCGACGAGGGGTTCGTGCCCGAGTTGTACGACGAGTCGGTCCTGACCAGGCGGCTGTCGGTCGGGCCGGAGGACGCGGTCCGGCGCACCAGGGAGCTGCTCGATCGGGAGGGCATCTTCGCCGGGATCTCGACCGGAGCGGCGCTACATGTCGCCCTCTCGGTGGCGGGGGGTTGCATCGCTGCCGGCGAGCGTGCCGACATCTGCTTCGTGGTCGCGGATGGGGGTTGGAAGTACCTGTCCACCGGGGCGTACGAGGGAACGGTCGACGAGGCCGCGGCACGGCTGGAAAACCAGCTCTGGGCTTAGCTCTCTCGGGCGCCGTGCGGTGGTAGCTGGCTCGGCTTCGTCGGTCAATGTTCGGTAGCGCGGGGTCAGGTCTATGCTCGGCGTCCGACCGATCGGTTGTCTGGCCGCTCGCCGTCCG
>DATFRM010000145.1:0-3817 GCA_035263265.1 Actinomycetes bacterium | reverse complement strand
GCGACGGTGGTCCGCGAGACCGCGGACACGCTCGCGTTCCGCGATATCAACCCGCAGGCGCCGACGCACGTGCTCGTGGTGCCGCGCGAGCATTACCGGAATGTGGACGAGCTCGCCACGGCCGATCCAGAGCTGACCGCGAAGCTGCTGACCGAGGCTGCCGCGGTCGCCGCCGATGACGGCGTCGATGAGCGCGGATACCGGATCGTGTTCAACACCGGCGCGGGCGCGGGGCAGTCGGTGTTCCACACGCATGCACACGTGTTGGGCGGAAGGAGCCTGACGTGGCCACCGGGTTGAACCACACACCGCTACCGCCCACGGTCGGTGCGGCGCTGCGGCGAGCGGTCGCCGGCAAGCAGCTCGACTGGCGGGCTCCGTCAGTCGCGGCGGCCGTCGTCAGGAACGGCCGGCCGCTGTTGTTCCACGGCGTCGGTGACACCGACCCGGCTGGCGAGAAAGGCACGCAGGAAGGCGCCGATGACCCGGCCGAGCGGCTGCCCACTGACGACACTCAGTACCGGATCGGCTCCATCACCAAAACGTTCACGGCGGTCCTGGTCATGCAATGCCGCGATGACGGGCTGCTCGGGCTCGACGACGAGCTCGGCACGCACCTCCCCGATACCAAGCATGGCGGGCTGACCGTTCGGCGAATGCTCAGCCACCTGTCCGGCCTGCAGCGCGAGCCGGCCGGCGACATCTGGGAGCTCGGCGCCGGCCCGGAGCTGCCCGAGCTTCTCGCCGGGCTGGAGCAGGCCGAGGCAGTATTGCCGCAGGGCCGGCGTTGGCACTACTCCAACCTGGCGTTCGCGCTGCTCGGCGAGCTGGTCAGCCGACTACGCGGGCAGCGCTGGGAGGATGCGCTGGCAGCTCGAATCTTCGCTCCGCTCGAACTGCGCCGCACCTCGATCGGTCCGGTCGAGCCGCGCGCCCGCGGATTCTTCGTCGACCCGTACGCCGACCGCGTGCACCCCGAGCCACTGTTCCCCGGCAATGCCTTCGGCCCCGCCGGCGAGCTGTGGTGCACCACCGCGGACCTCGGCCGGTGGGCAGCGTTCATCGCGGATCCGGTGGCGGAGGTGCTCGACCCGGACACTGTCGAGGAGATGTGTCACCCGCAGGTCATGCGCGACCTGGAAAGCTGGCGGTTGGCCTGGGGGCTCGGGTTCATGCTGCATCGCCGGGGCGAGCGGCTGCTGGTCGGGCACGACGGCGCGATGCCGGGCTTCCTGGCCGGGCTTGCGATCCGCCGCCCAGAGAAGGTCGGCGCGGTGGTGTTCGCGAGCTCCTCCGCCGGGGCCGAACCCGGCGAGCTCGCGATCGAGCTCGTGCTGTCGGTGGTCGACGACGACCCGGCCGGTCCTGAGCCGTGGCGGGTCGGGCCGGAGGTCCCGGCTGAGTTCGAATCTCTGCTCGGCTCGTGGTGGTCGGAGGGCAGTGAGTTCGTCTTCGCCGCCCTCGACGGCAAGCTGGAGGCTCGCCGGAGCGACCAGCCGAAGACCGAGGCACCTGCGGTGTTCGAACCAGCCGGCCCTGACCTGTACCGGACGGCCAGCGGACGCGAGCACGGGGAGCTGTTGCGCGTAGTTCGCGATGACTCAGGCGCCGTCACCAAGATGTACTGGGCCACGTATCCGTTCACCCGCTCGCCGCAGACGTTCGGCCCGGCCTAGCCGGGTCGGGCCGGCGCCAGCATTCGAAGCCGGGCGACTAATCGCCGCACCGCGGCCCAACCAGCACAGCTAGCATGGAAGTCAGTCCGATCAGAACGAGTCCGGAGAGTGAGCAGCAGGCCGCGAGGCCGACCCCATGGCCCCCCAAACCGCATCTATCCAACACAAGATCGTCGTTCCTTCCAGCGTGCCGATGGTGAGCCTGCTCGGCTCGGGTGACGAGTTCCTCCGGACGATCGAGAAGCAGTTCCCGGCCGCCGACCTGCACGTGCGCGGCAACGAGATCACCGTCAGCGGTCAGCCCGAAGACTTGGCCCTGGTCGAGCGGCTCATCGAGGAGCTGGTACTGGTCCTGCGGACCGGGCAGCCGCTGACCGCGGACGCGGTAGAGCGCTCGGTCCATATGTTGCGGGCCGAGACATCCGAGCGCCCGGCCGACGTGCTGACCCTGGACATCCTGTCCAATCGCGGTCGCGCGATCCGGCCGAAGACGCTCAACCAGAAGCGGTACGTCGACACGATCGACAAGCACACCGTGGTGTTCTGCATCGGCCCGGCCGGCACCGGGAAGACGTATCTCGCGGTGGCCAAAGCGGTGCAGGCGCTGCAGGCCAAGCAGGTCAACCGGATCATCCTGACCAGGCCGGCCGTAGAGGCGGGGGAGCGGCTCGGTTTCCTGCCAGGCACGCTCTACGAGAAGATCGATCCGTACCTGCGCCCGCTGTACGACGCATTGCACGACATGATCGACCCGGACTCGATCCCGCGGCTGATGGCCGGCGGCACGATCGAGGTGGCCCCGCTGGCATACATGCGCGGCCGGACCCTCAACGATGCGTTCATCATCCTCGACGAGGCACAGAACACCAGCCCGGAGCAGATGAAGATGTTCCTGACCAGGCTGGGGTTCGGCTCGAAGGTGGTCGTCACCGGCGACGTGACCCAGATTGACCTACCGGCCGGGACGAAGAGCGGTCTGAAGATCGTCCAGGAGATCCTCGATGGCATCGAGGACCTCGAGTTCTGCTTCCTGACCAGCCACGACGTCGTCCGGCACAAGCTGGTCGGCCGGATTGTCGACGCCTACAACCGGTGGGACGCCCGCAACGGCGACACCGCTCGCCCGGTCCGCACCGCGGGCCGGCAGTCCGGCCGCCGCCGCGGTCGTTGAGCCGCGGCGGTGACCGCCAGCCTAGGGATGTCATGAGCATCGAGGTCGCCAACGAATCCGGCGTCGAGGTGGACGAGCCAGCGCTGGTCTCGCTCGCCCGGCACGTGCTCGATCAGATGCGTATCCACCCCCAGGCGGAGCTGTCGATCTTGCTTGTCGATACCGAGTCGATGGAACAGCTGCACATCCAGTGGATGGACGAGCCAGGCCCGACCGATGTGCTCGCGTTCCCGATGGACGAGCTGCGCCCGCCGCGCGGTGACGACGACGAGCCGGAGCCCGGTCTGCTGGGTGACGTGGTGATCTGTCCGCAGGTCGCCCAAGTCCAGGCCAAAACGGTCGGACACGCCACTCAGGACGAGCTCAACCTGCTGTTAGCCCACGGGATCCTGCATTTGCTCGGCTACGACCACGCCGAGCCGGAGGAGGAGCGGGAGATGTTCGGCTTGCAGGCCGGCATGCTCGCGTCCTGGTGGGAGGAGCGCCGACATGCCGCGGGGGGCACTCGATGACCAGCGGAGACCTCATCATGCTGTTGATCGCGGCGGTGCTGATCCTGATCGCCGCACTGTGCGCGAGCGCCGAGGCCGCGATCTCCCGGATCTCCCGGGTCCGGGCCGAGACGCTCGCCGAGGAGGGCCGGGCCGGCTCGGCCAAGCTGCTGGCCGTCGTCGACGACCCACCGCGCTACGTCAATCTCGCGCTGCTGCTGCGCGTCGCGGCCGAGATGACCGCGGCGGTGCTGGTCACCATTTTCTTCCTTGACCTGTTCGACGGCAGCCGGTGGCGGGCGGTGCTGGCGGCCGGTGCGGTGATGGTCGTGGTCTCGTACGTCGCAGTCGGGGTAAGCCCACGCACGCTGGGCCGGCAGCATGCCGAGTCGGTCGCCCTGGCTTCGGCCGTGGTGCTGCATCCGCTGGCCCGGGTGCTCAGCCCGCTCGCCTCGTTGCTGATCATCGTCGGTAACGCG
>DATFRM010000144.1:0-6664 GCA_035263265.1 Actinomycetes bacterium | reverse complement strand
TGGCGAGACGCTTCCTTCCACGGAGGGCGACCCGATCCCGGCGGTGACGGCGGCGATCGACAGGGCGTGCGGGTGCCCGCGGTTGGGTTGCGCGACCGGAGGGGTTCTCGATGCGTCGGCTGGCGATCGTCTTCGGAGTCGTTCTAGTAGCTGGTGTCTGCCCTGCCCGGGCCGCTGTGTCGGAGAGCTCACCGGCGCCACTGCTGCAGGACCAGGCATTGCAGGGTGATTTCAACGGCGACGGCGTCGCCGATTGGGCCATCGGCGCGCCCGGCGAGGACGTCCGTACGGTCCGCGACGCCGGCGCGGTGAACGTGTTGTACCAAGTGTTTCCCGGAGTGGCTAGCCAGGTGTTCACCCAGAACAGCCGCAGCGTGCAAAGCGTGGCCGAGCCGGGGGATCGGTTCGGCGGTGCGGTCGCGGTGGGGAACTTCAACGGCGACGGGTTCGGTGACTTGGTCGTCGGCGTCCCGTTCGAATCCGTCGGCGCCGCCGAGCGGGCCGGTGCGGTCAATGTGCTCTACGGCAGCCCGCAGGGAGTGCCCGGATACGGCAACCAGTACCTCCACCAGGACAGGTTCGGTGTGGGCAGCAGCGCCGAGTCGGACGACCAGTTTGGCGCGGCGCTTGCGACAGGGGATTTCAACGGCGATGGGACATTTTCAATGTGATCGACGCGGGCCTGGTGAACGCGGTCTACGACGACTGGCCGAACTTCGGTCACGATGTTCCGCGTAAGCTCCGGTTCACCCAGCCCGGTCCAGGCGGACCCGAGCGAGGCGACCGGTTTGGGTTTGCGCTCACCTCCACCGGCGGTAGCGCTGCCGCCGTGGCGGTCGGTTCCCCCGGTGAGGACATCAACGCAGCGCGGGTGGTGGCTGACATCGGCTCCATCAGCTGGCTGTGGGGCTCAACCGACTTTCAAAGCGAGGGCGGCGGCGGCCTGTGGAGCCCTGGGATATGGCATACCCAGAACACTCTCGGCGGGGGTAGCAGCTCCGAGGCAGGCGACCACTTTGGCGGCGCCCTTGCCTCCTCCGGCCTCCACTAGCGGCCGCTAAACGCAGGTGCGAATCTTGGCCACGGCTTCAGCCGCTCGAGTTGCGCGGCCAGTCCAAGCAATAGGGCCTCGCCACCGGGCGCGGCAACCAGCTGGACCGCAACCGGCAAATCGGCGCCGATCACCCCGACGGGCACAGCCATCGCCGGGTAGCCGACCAGGTTCCACGGTGCGCAGAACGGCGCGTACAGGTCGACGACCATGTTCTTGATCCAGCCGCGCTCGTGCCAGGGCTGGGCGGCGGGCGCCGGCTTGGCCAGCGCCGGGGTCAGCAGTACGTCGTGCTTGGCGAAGAACGGCACCAGCGCGCGCTGGTAGCGCTCCTGCCAGCCTGGATTGGCCAACCTGAATGCGCGGGCCACCCGCCCGGCGGCCGCGTGCCGGCGCGATCGTGGGGTCAGCTTCGTCCGATCGAGACGGGAGGCTTCCAACTCGGCCCCGGCGAACCAGTGGCCGAGCGCTACCGGGCCGGCCCAGAGTGGGTAAGGCGGATCGGCGGGGGCCACCTCGTGGCTGTCGGCAAGCAGATCGGCGGTGCTCCGGGCGGCGGCCACGAAGGTCTTGTCCAGCGGCAGCCCAGCGACCGGCGACCGGGTCGACACCGCGATCCGCAGCCGCCGGGGCTCGGCATTGGGAGCGTTGGCGAGCTCCGGCAGATCGGCAAGGACCGACAGCAACAGCGCGGCATCGGCGACCGTGGTGGCCAGCGGCCCGTTCTCGGCCAGCCCGAACCAGCTGTTTACGCCCAGGTTGGCCGGTACCGTGCCACGCCCCGGCTTGAGTCCGACCAGCCCGCAGTTGGCAGCCGGAATCCGGATCGAGCCCATCCCGTCGTTGCCGATCGCGATCGGCACCATTCCCGCCGCTACCCCGGCCGCACTTCCACCGGATGACCCACCCGGATTGCGATCGAGGTTCCACGGATTGTGGGTGATCCCGAACACGGTCTCGGTGGTTCCGAAGATGCCGAGCTCGGGCAGCGTGGTCAGGCCCACGACGACCGTACCCGCGGCCTTTACCCGGCGGACCACCTCGTGATCTGCTGTCGATGGCTCACGTGAGCTGGCCGCCGAACCGTAGATCTTCGGCTCACCGGCGACCTCGAGGTTGTCTTTGATCGCGATCGGTACCCCGGCCAGCGGAAGCTCGCCCAGATCGGGCCGGCCGGCAAGATCAGCTGCCTCGGCCAGCGCTCGTTCGGCCCGGATCGTCTGGAACGCGTGCAACGCCGGATTCAGCGTCTCGATCCGGTCCAGATATTCGGAAACCACTGCAACCGGGTCCGCTTTGCCATCCCGCACGGCTGCGGCGATCTCGGTGGCGCTACGACCAAGCCATTCGCTCATTCACCGAAGGATCGTCGGAAACCGGATCCAGGGCAAGCACGGAATCCCACCGCTCGGCCCGGGTCCATCCCGCTGCTCGCGGCTAGTTGCCGGTCGACGAAAAGTGCTGGTAGTCCTTCGAGTGCTGCCAATTGCCGCCCCATCCCCAGCCGATGGCGGCGAACGCGTTGACGACTATATGTCCCGGGAAGATCATTCCGGATCGCTTGTCGGATCGATCCACGTACGCGCTCGCCAACTCGGGCAGTACGAGATCGTCCTTCACGTACGGGTTCTGGAACGGGTTGATGTCGATGGCTCGCCCGTACGCGTGTTCTGACCAGCGGGTCTGACCCCGTGCGGCGCGGCAGACCAACGCCGATGTGTCGTTACCGTCCCCGGTGGGATGGGCATTCAGGTCCGCGGTCGTGGGCAGCCGCATCTCCTCGATCGGGAACCGTGCCGTGTACAGCTTGTGGAACACCGACACGATGTCCCGGGCATAGGCCCGGTTGATCACCAGTTCGCCGGTGTGCGGTTTGCCGTCGAAGCCCCTGAAGCTGACCGTGACGTAGCGCAGGTCAGCCAGGCTCACCGGACAGTTCGAGCTCCAGGTCTCGCCCATCCGCTTCCTGATCGCGGTACTGATCGGATCGATGGCGGCAGTGAACACGCCGTTTCGCGGCGGCGGCAGCACGTCGACCGTGGGGAGTCGGCGATTGACCAGCTGCGGCGGCGTCGGGAGGACGTAGCCGAAGCCGTCCGGGCGCAGCGGCAGCGGCGACGCGCCTACCTGCCACGGTGGTGACAGGTCAGGTGTGTTCGAGGGCGCGCTTGGCGTCGAGGACGACGGTCGCGGCGACGCGGTCGGTGCCGAGCTCGTGGCCGAAGGTGACGGCGTCGGGGTAGTGGGTGTGGCCGAGGCTGGTGGGGTTCCGGCTCCGGCGACGCCCGACCCGGCCGGTTCGCCGCAGCTGCTCACGAGCGCGAGAACGGCCAGCAGCGCCGCGGCCTGCGCGGTTCGGGTGCGAGCTGCTCCCATGCGGTCAGAGTGCCACGCAGGGGGGCCGTTTTGCTCTCATCTAACGCGTCGCTTGCACGGCGGACCGTCCGCGCTATCCGGTGCCGTCGGTGACAGTCAAGGTCGCCGGTCGCGGTTCCCCGAAGCCCCGCCCGGGGCGGCCCGCCCGGACCGCGATCCAGCCATCCGCTGGCACTGCGGCGGTCGGCACGGAAATCTCGAAGTCCACTGTCGCGGTGCCGTTGTGCAGGACACCGTGCCAGTGCCACTGGGGGAGCAGTGGCCAGAGCGCGTACGGCGCCACTGCTTGTACGGTGATCGGCCCGTCGCGTGAGCCGGTCACGGAGATCGGCAGGCTGGCGCGCTGGCCGGGGGCAAGCCGGACTTCGCCTAGCGGAAGCGTTACCGCTGCTTGGAGATCGGACGCGCTGCTGACCTCGGCTGCTGCGTCGTCCGGTTCGAGCTGACCGGCCGGGCCTGCGGCGGAGCTCGGCCCCGCGTTCAGCCCTGGACTCGCCGCCGGTCCCAGCTCACGATCCTGCGCCGGGCTGAGAGTGGGTCCTGGACCGGCCCACGCCGGCGGTTCGGCCACTCCGGTAACGGTCACCAGCTGGTGTGGGGCGAGCTCGATCACCTGTAGGTCGTCCGGAAACGGCACGAACATCCGTAACTCGACTCCGCATTGCTGTCCGGAGATCTCCTGGAGCAGGATCCGGATCGCGTCGTCGGCGGTGAGAGAGATCCGCACTACGGCGACGCTGCCGGCCGGTTGAAGGTTGAGCAGGCTGAAGGACGCCGGCAGGTGGCCGGTCTGCCGGCTGGCGAGCTGGACTCGCAGGGGAGGATCCACCGGCGGCGATCCCGGCTCGAGGGAAGTCTCCGAAGGCTCGGACGCGCATGGCGGGGGTCGGCTGGACTGTGTGGCCGGTGCTTGCTCGCCGTGTGCGTGCTCGCCCTGTTCCGGCTCGCCCTGTGCCGGGTTGTCCGGCCACGGCGTGACCGACTCGGGCACCAGGTGGAACGTGCGGTAGCCGACCGACGGCACGTCCTTCGCGGCCCAGCCGATCCAGGCGCTGGCGATGCTGCTGTCGGGTCTGCGAACGACGTCGTCCAGCGCCGGGCGCACCACCCGATCCCACTCGTCGAGAACCGCGATCCCGCGAATCCCAGGACCGGGCCACTCATGGTGGAGCCAGACCATCCCGGATCTGGGTACCGGGGCGGCGTTGAAGACGATCACTGGTTGGCCCTGGCGATTCGTTTCCGTATGCGACGCAATGTGGGCCAGCGCTCGGGTACGGATCTCGGACGCCTGCTCATGCGCGGTTCGGCAGCCGGCAAGCAGCTCCACCAGCTGCGGCGTCGGGTCGTCATCGAGCGGCAGCGACCAGCCGCTCTCGCCGATCAGGGAACCGATGGTGGTGAGCTCGAGGTGTGGGTACTGCCCGCCGAGCAGGCTCGCCATGGTTGCCCAGAGTTCTGCGTCGCGTAGCGTCCGCTCGGCAGCGGCGACAGCTCGTTGGGCAATCCGATCCATGGCATCACCCTCTGGCCCGGCATCGTAGCGCCGCGATCTCGGCCAATTCGGCGGGCACGCCGGATGGGACTGCAGATCACCTCGTGGTGCGCGGCGGCCAGAACACGTCAACTCCTCGCGACCGCCGGGAGCGCTTCATACGCTGCCAAGGTCCGCCCGAACCTCACTGGCCGCATGCGTGCTCCGGTTGTGGCGGCCGAATCAGGGAGTGAAAACATGTCGCGACGCACTTGGCGCGCGCTAGTCGTGGTGCTGTCGGTTGGTCTTGCAGTGTCGCTGGGAACGGCGGCTGTCGCTGTCCCGGTAGGGATGTTGAAGCAGTTCAAGGTGCCGACGGCCAACAGCCAGCCGCGGGCCATCGCCAACGGCTCGGACGGCAACCGCTGGTTCACAGAGGGCACCGAGTTCACTAACTCTCCGGCCAAGATCGGTCGCATCGCCCCGGCCGGCGACCTGACGGAGTTCCCTGTCGACTGCAACTTCTGCATCATCACCGACATCGCGCAGGGTCCGAGCGACATCCTCTACTTCACGTCTAACGACCCCACCCTGGGGCGCTTCACCACGGCCGGTCAGCAGCTGGCGTCCGTACCCATGCCCAACTCGAGTGCGCTCGGCGGAGATTTGGCCATCCACGGCGACGACATCTGGATCACCGACTTCAACAACGACAGCCTGTGGCGCTACAACATCCCGTCGGGCCAGTTCACCCAGTTCCCCGTCCCGGAACCGGCCGACGTGGTCGTGGACAGCCTGGGCCGGGTGTGGTTCAGCGCGCCGCTCGACGGGACTATCGACGAGCTCAACCCGGCGACTGGAGCGGTTACCTCGACGGATGCCGGCGGTCTCATTCCGCGGGAGCTCGCCGTCGCGACCGACGGGCAGATCTGGTTCACCGCGAGGTTCACGCCCCAGGGTGTCGGTCGACTCAACCCCGACACCAATCCGCGCGCAGTGACTACGTTCCCGCTTACCACTATCGGGCCGCAGGGGATCGCTGCGTCGCCGGACGGGTCGGTGTGGTTCACCCAGACGACAAAGGGCAACATCGCCAACCTCGACAACGCCGGTGTCTACACGGAAGCCAAGACGATCAAGGGCAGCCAGCCATTCGGGATCACCGTCGCGCCCAACGGCGATCCGTGGTACACGATGCTGTCGGCGAACAAGATCGCGGCGCTGCAGCTCCGGTAGCCCGGCTACCGAGCATCCGGCGTGATCTGGTGTCAGCCGGCGCTGGTCGCGGGCGTGAACAGTTCGACGAGGTTGCCGGCCGGGTCGGCAAGCAGGATCTGGCGTCCACCGGGACCCGCGACGACGTCGCTGCGGAAGGAAACTCCGCCACCGCGTAGTCGCTCGATCTCGGCATCGAGATCGTCAACGATGAGGTGGATGCGGTTGCGGCCGGCGGTCGCGGCATCGGTTGGGGTGGCACGGGCGCCGGAGCTACCCGGTCCCGACAGCAGCAGCCGCAACCGGCCGCGGGTGACATCGGCGAAGGCGGGTGCGTGCGCACTGCGCAGGGTGAAGCCGAGGTGAGTGGTGTAGAAGTCGATGGCCGCCTGGACGTCGTCAACGATGTAGCGAACGCTGACCACGCTGTCGGCAGTTTCGGTCATAACGGGTCACCCTTCCTCGCCGGAGTACCGATGCTGCCATGCCCGTCCGGCTGGATGCGCTGCGACCTGCGGCCGCCACGCCGATCGACTATGACCGCTGGT